>JAUWEX010000411.1 GCA_030607235.1 Planctomycetota bacterium
CGTGCATGTCGGCACCGCCGGAGTCTACCAGAAATTTTTTTATATCGGTGGTCATCGCTCCTCGAAAAGTTCTTGCAGCACGCTGTAAAGCCCGTGCTCGTCGTTGTCCGATGTGATGTGGTCGGCGACGGCCTTGAGTTCCTCTACCGCGTTGCCCATCGCCACGCCGTATCCCGCTTCGGTTACCAGGTCGATGTCGTTGTAGTTATCACCGATGCCGACGATCTCCTCGCGTTCGATTCCACGGGTTTTGGCAAGATGCCTGACGGCGTTCCACTTTCCCGCTGACGGGCTTAGTCCTTCGAGGATACAGTGATCGTCGATGATATTTTTGGCGACGTGAATGCGGGCCTTGCCGTCGAGTCTTTCTTCGAGCGATCGCTTGGCCGCGAGCAGTTCGTCGAACTTGCCCCATGCGCCGACTTCGAGAATTTTCTCCGACGAAAATTCGCGGGTGTCCTGCATGTGCCGCACGAAATCGCTGTGCCTGCTTATATATTCGGCGGTGAAACCCGTGCAGTTTTCGGTGGCAATTATATCCGGCGAATCGGGGTAGTTGTCTTCCCAGATCAGCGGCTGCAATCCAGCCTCGACAATGATCGTGCAAATAGCCTGAGAATTCTTTTCGTCGATATAACACGTGTACAGTCGCTCTCCGCGGCTCGGGTCCATCACCAGCGCCCCGCTGTGCAGCCCCATCGGACCGCGCAGCGACAGCGACCGGTAAATCGGCAGCGCCGTGCGGTAGCGCCTGCCGGTGCACAGCATTACGACCACGCCGCGCGTTTCGAGTTCGCGCAGGTATTGCGGGATTTGGTGCGGAACCTCGCGGCTGCTGGTGTGCAGCGTCCCGTCGATGTCTATGACTAAAAGACGATAGTTCATTTCAGAAAATCTTTCAGCGCCTCGTCCCACGCCCGCAGGCGGATACCGGCGTCGCGGTCGATCTTCGAGCAGTCCAGCGCGGAATTCAGCGGGCGCTTCGCCGGCCGGTCGATCTGATCGGTCGTAACAGGCCGCATCTTCAGCGATTTGCCCTTTATCTCGAGCGCCCTGCTCGCCAGGTCGTACCACGTGCAGAAGCCCGAATTGGTCAGGTGATAAATTCCGCGTGTCTCGCTCTTGAAAACTCGGTAGATTCCGTCGGCGAGATCGACCGTAAAGGTCGGCGCTCCGCGCTGGTCGTTGACCATCGTTATCTCGTCGCGCTCGTCGGCGAGCCGCAGAATCGTTTCGACGAAATTTTTACCGCCCGGTCCGTAAAGCCACGAAGTACGAAGGATGACGTAATCTTCGAGATGGCGTGCGATTCCCTTTTCGCCGAGGAGTTTGGACTTGCCGTATTCCGATAGCGGGTTGACCGGGTCTTTTTCGGTGTAGGCGTCCTGTTTTGTGCCGTCGTAGACGTATTCGGTGCTTATGTGTATCAGGCGTGCGCCGGTGTTGAAGCAGCCCTCGGCGAGGTGCGCCGGGCCGTCGGCGTTGACCATGTAGGCGGTTGTCGTGTTCGACTCGCAGCCGTCGACGTCGGTGTAGGCCGCGCAGTTGATTACCACGTCGGGCTTGAGCGACATCAGGTAAAAAATCG
>JAUWEX010000127.1 GCA_030607235.1 Planctomycetota bacterium
TTGAGGCAATTGTTTTGCTGCGATCTTGAGCGCTGTGCGTGTAAAGTCGATTGGCGATTTGGTCATTTTCGACATGAGTTGTCCCTCCCGACCAATAATCGTCCAAACCGCCGTCCGACTTGAGGCTTTTCAACACAGCAGTTCCTTCCCTATTTGCTGCGGGGCGTCCCCGCCTAAATTGCGCGTTTCCGCTTGGCGCCGGGAGTCTTGGATTGGCCCTGCGAGCGGAAATACACGTCGCGGCAAAGCGTCTCGACGTTGCGCCAGGTCTTCTTGTCGGCCTTGACGAATTCCACGCCTACTCGGAACATGCGGGTGTTGGCGAACTTTCGACACCAGATTACCTTGCCGGTTAAATTGAGGCTGCTGATGAATGCGGGTATGGCGATGTTGATGTTATACTTTTCGCCCGGCATCAGGCGTTTGGGGCAGGTGAACTGCGCGCCGCCCTGGCCCATGTTGACCAGAACGTTGCCTTCGACCTGATTTTTTTTGTTCATCGAGGACAATAACCCCACAGGTTTGTATGCCACGGTTGCCTGCTTGATTGAAAAGCGCTCGTGTTTTCTCCTGTCAACTCTATTGTCGGCCATTATCATAGTCGGTTTCCATTGGTATCAATAGGTAAATGGATATAAAGGCTATAAACACGACTATTCCGTTGCAACCACTGTGCCATAATCGGCGGACGAAGCAGGGTTTGCATAACGCTTTCACCGGCAAGTTGTTAGCGCGTAATCGATCGAGTGCATAATGGCAGGGTAATTCATCTTCGGTGCGAAATCCAACACACGGGCTTTTGGGTGATGGAAAATGCCACAGTTGCGGGAGCACTTATCTGATTATGATATATCTTGTTACAAAAAAGGCGCGGTTTTTGGCCGCGCCTTTTGGATTCAGATAGGAGATTGTGCTTTTAGGGCATTTTAGTGGTTTTGGCGGGTTCGGGTTTTTTGCCCGCCTTGAGCGCGCGAAGGGCAGTATAGTTTTCGATGAAAACGCCCGCGAAGTTGAGGTTGGGACTGAGTTTGTCGGCGATTTCAGCCATCTCGCCGAAGAAAATCGCATCGCCGCCGAGGCGGTGGTAGTACGATTTTTTCTCCGGTTTTTCCGGCAGAACGTTTAGAGCCACCATATAGTGCCCGTTGCCGTTGAGTTTCTTTTGGAGGATGTCTTCCATTTTTTCGACGATGAAGGCCTGGTCGTCCATATCCACGATCAGCGCCACTCCGTCTGTGTAGGCCGAAATATCGCTCAACAGGCTTGCGTTCGTGTCGGCGGGCAGGGCGGTGGTGATCGTGATTCTGTGCTGTTTGTGGCGGCGCAGCATAAACCTGTCTTCCGCCTTCGCGGCGTCCAATGCTGCGATTTCCTCTCGCTTGAGTTCGTCGTCCAGTGTAAGTATCGCCTTGATCCGTGCGCCGTCCGCGATCGGTTCACGTCCGCCGAGGTCAACGTAAACGCCGTCGAATTTCCGGTAGACGGTTTTTTCGACTTCCTCGGTGCGCTTTTTCACTGCGAGTTCTTTTTGCTCTTCTTCGGAGAGGTCTTCTTTTTTCTCTGTGTTCTTTGCGGCTTCGCCTTCTGCTTTCGCGTCGTCAGCCTTGGGGCAATTGCCGAATTTGGGTTTTTCTTCGATGATTGGGTTGTTGTAGGCCCTGAACGCATTCATATCGGCTCGGATAGCGCTGTCTTCGGCCCTGGCCCATTTTTCGCCGCCTATCTTTAGAGTAACCTTGATATCGAGCAGGTGTGCCTGTTTGAGGAAACGCTCGATGATCTCGCGATTCGTCTCGCATTCTTCGAAATCGACGATGATCGTGCCGATGGTCTCGACCTTGCAAAAGTCCAGCATCTCTTTGGTCGCTTTTTCGTCTTTGGCGATTTCAAGCGCATTGTTGACGAATATGGTTCGGCGGAAGGCGGCGGTTTCTTCGACGAATTTGCGTTCAGTGGCGAATTCGACCAGTTCCGCCGAGCGGCCCAGCGCCTGGTAGAGTTTTATCTGTTCGCGCAGGTAGTCGAGTTCGGTCTCCAGCAGGTTGAAGTGAGAATTCTCGACCTTGACTGCGGTGATGACCGAAAGCAATACGTTGCTGGGATCGGATTTGAGCGATTTGTCGGGTGTGCCGCGCAACTCGAACACCTTGGCCAGCCGCAGGTCTTCCCAGGCCTCGTCCAGCGCCGACTGCATTGAATCACGCTCCGCCGACATCTCCCGTAGATTGGAATAAACCTCGTCCAGATCGTGCAGGGCCTTTTGCTGATTGACTTCGCGTTCGATCTCGAATTGCTCCATGCGCTTGAGTCCCTGAACGACGCGGGCGTTGCGGGCCTTTACGTGCAGCAGCGGATAGCGCAGCGTCCACGATATGTACATGAAATCGTCGGCGGGCGAGCCGCCGTCGAAGTCGTAGCCGTAATGTATCAGGATGTCGCTGTCGATGTCCTCCCAGCGCATGTATTCCTTGTCCCAGAACGCCATCTTCACGTCGTGGTCGTAAGCATTGAACAGCGAACTGTTTTTGATCAGGAATTCCTGGCCCTGTTCGTAGGGGATGAAGGGGATGTCTTCAAACTTGATGTCGTCGAATTTAATATCGACGCGTGGGTTGATGCCCAGCAGATTTTTCATCCTGCGCTTGCGGATTTCGAGGATAACGCAGGATTCGTGGTAGTCGCGCTCCGCGGCGGCCATGAATTTTCTGGCCTTGTGCAGGTTGGCTTCGAGCAGTATGCGTTTTTCGACCAGTTCGGTTACGATTGCGACGCGCTTGCGGTCGAGTTCGTAGATGTTCTTGCGGTGTATGCACTGCATTTGCGCTTCCATGAGGTCTACGTAGCCGATGCAGACCTCCGCGATTACCTTGTTGATTTCGTGGTCGAGTTGATTGTGCAGCGAATTGATTTTTTCGGTGTTGGAGTTTAGCAGCGCGCGGCGCCTCTGCCACTCGAAGTAAATCGGCTGGCGTGCCGTTACCCCAAAGCGCAGCGTATCGCCCGAAACCCTGTCTCCGCGGGATTCCTTGGGCGTCTCCAAGCCCAGTTTCCAGTCCGGCGAGTAGGAGATGCCGAAAATCAGTTCCAGCCAGCCCATTGTTTCCAGTTCGCGCCGCCGGCCGGTAGCCTCGCCGATCTTGGCGTGCCAGCGGCGGATTTCAGGCTCGCCCTGCACGGCGAGTTCGATCGCGCGCCGCAGCGTAAGCGGCTTGTGCAGGTCTGCGCTGGTCAGATCGACGTGGACGGGACGCGCTTCGGTAGTGCCTATGGCCATGTTGTGGTATGGATAGTGCTTGCGCATATCCAGCGCCAACTGACGATGTTCGGCTTCGACCTGCCGGACGCTTTTGCACCCGACCGCCGCAACCGTCAGCAATAACAAAGCCGATATAACGATGCGAAATGTCATTGTCTTCGCGCTCACGTTTTGTCCTCTAATCGCCCCAGAATTCGGACCGGTAGGGCCCTCGTTTATGATTCGTTATTTTTTCTTTTTCGACGGTTTTTCCGCGATGGTTTCCTTGCCGGAATTCTGCGCGCGGTTGTAGGCTATCTTGGCGCTTTCGATGAGTTCCTCGGCGGTCTCGCCGAATTCGGGATAGCCGCTGATGCCGGTGCTGAACGAAATTTTCACATCCGTTCGCGGCAGTTTTATCTCGTCGAGCCGCTTGCGCAGCCTTCCCGTCAGGCTTACCGCGCCCTCGGGCGGCGTCTCGGATAGAAGGACGACGATTTTGTCCTTGTCGAGCCGCGCGGGCGTGTCGCTGATGCGAATCATCTCGCGCATTGCCTGCGCCAATATCCGCAGGTAGCCCAGCGCTTCCGACCGGCCGAGTTTTTTAATGAAATCATCGTAGTAATCCAGCCCCATAACCAAAAGCGAAAACCTGTGGCCGTAGCGCTTGGAGCGGCCGACTTCGGTGTCGAGTTCTCGTTCGAAATACGAGTGGTGATATATCCCCAGGTGCGGGTCGAGGAGCAGCGGGTCGATTTCCGCCGGCTCGATGCTGCCGCTTTGGACGGCGTCTTCCGCGCGGCCAGTCAGAGTGTATGCATACACGCTACGCAGGTTGAGGTCCTTTGGCTCGCATTTGTCGCCGCAGGCCAGACAATACGCCTCGACTCCGGGGTCGGTGAACACGTGGCCGTTGACCTTGCACAAAAACGTCTCGGCGGGCTTTTCGTAATCCAGCCCGATGTGGCGCAGTTCCGCGCGGCACTTGGGGCAGATGAATTTCATGCCCTGCTGAAACTGGCTGATCGGCCCGACGTATCCGCACGCGAAGTGGTGGATCATCTCCTGCAACTCAATGTCGATGCTGCCGCAGGAGGGACACACCTCGCGGAAGTTTACGTTGTAGCGGTTGCACGTCGGACAGATGTGTATCTTGTCGTGCAGGCGACGATCCAGAATCGCTCGCTCGGCCAGGTCGTCGAGCAACTCCTCGGTCGCCATAATGTCAATGTCGACGAATTTGGCGAGATCCGGCCAGGAATAACCGATGGGCGAGTCCGGGTCAGCGACGGGATGCAGGGTGGTGATTCCGTCATCGAGCAAATTTTTCAGCAGTTCGATTTTCAGGCGATCCGTGTTCATCTTGAGCGTCTCTGGTAGTTTTTGTTTGTGACTAAGCCCCAGTGCATTGCGTACACTCCGATTTATATCGTCCGGTGTGTAGGGTTGGACGATGACCTCGACGAACTTTACGCCTGCGCCGGCCCAGTATTGGGTGGCCTGCTCGTCCTTGAGTATCGCGAGGACAGGCGTGCGCTGTTTTTTTGCCGAGGTGTGAATTGCCGTAACGGTGTTTTTGATAAATTCTTCGGGATCGGTATAGCCCGTCGAACTCAGGTCCAGACCGGAGGTGTCGGGATT
>JAUWEX010000148.1 GCA_030607235.1 Planctomycetota bacterium
ACTCCGTGTCCTTGCGGCGGGTGTTGTGTTTTATCAGGCCGTTCGCCGCGCGCAGGATCGACTTGGTCGAGCGAAAGTTCTCCTCGAGTTTTATTACGGCGGCGCCGGGGAAATCCTTTTCAAAGTCGAAGATGTTGTCGATCGTCGCGCCGCGCCACGTGTAGATCGTCTGGTCGGGATCGCCGACCACGCAGAGGTTGCCGTGAACGGAGGCCAACTGCCGCGCGAGCGTATACTGTATGTGGTTGGTGTCCTGAAACTCGTCGACGCAGACATGTTGAAACCGGCGCGAGTAACGTTCGAGCACGTCGGGGCGCTCCCGAAACAGCCGCACGACAAAAATCAGCAGGTCGTCGAAATCCAGGCACGAGCCTGCGGGTAAGACCTGCTCGTAGCGCTCGTACAACTGCGCCACGGCCTTGTAAAAGGGGTCGCGGGCGTTCCTGGCCATGTCGGCGGGCGTGATTCCTTCGTTTTTGGCGTTGCTGATAACGGACTTGACCTGCGCGGGCCTCATGCGAGTCTTGTCTATGTTCAGTTCGTCCATCGCGCGGCGGATCACAGTGCGCGCGTCGTCTTCGTCGTAAATCGTGAAGTCGTTGGAGAGGCCGAGGTGGTGAATGTCGCGGCGCAGAATGCGCGCGCACATCGAGTGGAATGTCGAGACCCATGCGCCCGTCTCGCCGACGAGGTCGCGGACGCGATTCTTCATCTCCTCGGCGGCCTTGTTGGTAAAGGTAATCGCGAGGATGCCGTATGCGGGAATCCCCGTGCTTATCATGTACGCCACGCGGCGGGTGATAACGCGGGTCTTGCCCGAACCGGCCGCGGCGAGAATCATCAGCGGCCCGTCGACGTAGGTTATCGCCTCGCGTTGCGCCTGGGTGCAGTCTTCCAGAATGTTCATGTTTTCCCCGTTGGTTTTTCACGGATTATACACGCCCTGTCAATCCCCGTCCACCGCGCGTCGTTTTTAAGGCCCGCCACGTCGAAAAATGTTTTACGCTCAAAGCCGCATCTGATATACTCCCGACTTGATTCGGAGGACAACATGAGCGAAGACAAAAAACGCCCCGCAAAGGGCCTCGTAGTGGTCAACACCGGCGACGGCAAGGGCAAAACCACCGCCGCACTCGGCATCGCGCTGCGAGCGGTCGGCTGGGGGATGCACGTGCTAGTGTTGCAGTTCATCAAAGGCGCGTGGAAACCCGGCGAAATCAAGGCGGCGGACAGATTAGCGCCGGAACTCGAAATCGTCCCGCTCGGCGAAGGCTTCGTCGACCCCGACGCAGAATCGCCCGACGACACGGACGTCCGCATGGCGCGGGCGGGACTGGAGCGATACCGCGCGGCGGCGGACAGCGCGAAATACGACGTCATCGTCCTAGACGAGATAAACTACGCTGTCAAGTACGGCTTTGTTACCGTCGAAGACGTGCTGAAAATCATTCGCGAGAAACCGGAACGCCTGCACCTCGTGCTGACGGGCCGCGACGCCGCACCGGAAATCATCGACGCGGCCGACACGGTAACCGAGATGCGCGAGATCAAGCACCCGTTCCAAAAAGGCTCGAAAGCAGCCAAAGGCATAGACTTCTAATGGCTTACTTGCAAGGAAACATGGCCTGCGTAGAGGGCGCGCTCCGCGCGGGCTGCGATTTTTTCGGTGCCTACCCCATCACCCCCAGCACCGAGATCATGACCGCGATGGCGCGGCGCATGCCGGAGATGGGACGCACCTTCGTGCAGATGGAAGACGAGATCGCCTCAATCGCGGCGGTTATCGGCGCGGCGTGGGCGGGCGCAAACGCGATGACCGCCACCAGCGGCCCGGGGCTGGCGCTGATGCTCGAAAACATCGGCTACGCCTTCGCCACCGAAACGCCCTGCGTCATCGTCGACGTTCAGCGCGCCGGCCCGTCCACCGGCCAAGCCACCCGCCCCGCACAGGGCGACGTAATGACCGCGCGCTTCGGCTGTCCGGGCGACTACGAGCCGATAGCGCTCGCGCCGTGGTCGGCGCAGGAGTCCTTCGAGATGACGGCGCGCGCCTTCGCGCTGGCGCGGGAATACCGGATGCCGGTCTTCGTCCTCACCGACGAAATCATCGCCCACCTCTACGAAACACTCGACCTCGACCGCGAGATCGAAGTGGTCGAACACGACCCGCCCTGCGACCTGCCGCCGTTCGGCGACGCGCGGACCTGCGAGCGCACGCCGATGCCGAAATTCGGCGAGGGGCGCAAACTCCTCGTAACCGGCTCGACCCACGACGAGCGGGGCCGCCGCCGCACGACCGACCCGCAGGCCCAGATGCGGCTGGTCGAACGCATAACGAAAAAAATCGAGCGCGACCGCAAAACACTGGCCGAGACGGAATCCTACATGATGGACGACGCCGAAATCGCGCTGGTCTCCTACGGCGCGTCGGGGCGCTCGTCGCTGGCGGCGATGACGCAGGCCCGCGAGAACGGCCGCAAGGTCGGCCTGCTGCGGCTGAAAAACGTCTGGCCGTTCGCGCAGGAAAAAATCCGCGACATCGGCGGAGGCGTGAAAAAAATCGTCGTCGTCGAAATGAACTGCGGCATGATGCGCCGCGAAGTCGAGCGTTTTGCACGGGCCGAGGTCGTCGGCTGTCATAAAGTCGCCGGGGAGATCATCCGACCCGACGAAATTATCGAGGTAATCGAAAATGTCAGTGCCTGACGTGAAAAAATATCTCCGCAGCGAAGCGATGCCCACGCTATTCTGCACCGGCTGCGGCCACGGAATTCTGCTGCACTGCCTTCTCATCGCCATCGACGAATTGAAAAAGGATTACGACAACATGGTCTTCGTCTCCGGCATCGGCTGCGCGGCCTGGATACCCAGCCCGCACATGGCCGCCGACACACTGCATACGACGCATGGCCGTCCGATCGCCTACGCGACGGGCGTCAAGGCCTACCGCCCCGACCTCGACGTGGTGGTCGTCAGCGGCGACGGCGATATCGTTTCGATCGGCGGTAATCACCTGATTCACGCGGCGCGCCGCAACACCGACATCACCGTAATCATGGCCAACAACAAGGTCTACGGCATGACCGGCGGCCAGCAGGCGAGCACCACTCCGCACGGCTGCATTACCTTGACCACGCCGCAGGGCAACCCGGAGCGCGATTTCGACACGTGCAGACTGGTGCTGGGCGCGGACGCGGGCTTCGTCGCGCGCGAAACGGTCGCGGCCCCGCGAAACCTGATCAAGGTCATCAAGGCCGCGCTGACGCACGAGGGGTTTGCGTTCGTGGAGACGGTGTCGACGTGCGTAACACACTTCGGCAAGATGAACGGAATGCCCTCGCCCGAGGCGATGATCGCCAATCTGAAAGAGAAATCGGTGCGCGGCACGGGGACGGATCTGCTGACCAAACCGCTGGAAGACGGCAGGTTCTACACCGGAATTTTCACGAGCGGTGCAGGCTAAGCCTGCACCCAATCGGGGAGCAAGCGTACACTCCAAAAACCCGTTCGCTGTCTGTCGCCCTTCGGCGACAGAAGCGCTTCGCTTGCACCACTGGCGAAACTTGTAAGCATGCTGCGTTGAAAAGTCTCAAGTCGGACGGTGGCGGAACGCGATATCTTAAAATGCTCTAGCGGGCGAGGCGCATCCTGCGTGTTTTTTCGTCCCAGTACATTCGCGATTTATTCTCTTCCCAATAATCCCGCCACATCTTTGCTATTCGTTGTCTATTTCGGCCATTGTTGAGATAATAAACCTCAGGCATATACTGATTTTTGTCGGGTCTATATATGTCGTCAGGAAAGAATTTCATGTCATGTTCCAGGCATCTATCAAGCATCCAATGCGACATAGCCACCGTATCCGCAACGACAAAATCATAACCAGTCCATACTGTTCCCTTATCAACTGTTCCCTTATCATCGGTACCACTGATTTCAAGATTGACTATCAGGTGCTCGATAACGGCTTCCGGGTCCTTGCGCAATTCAGGAACAACAAACTTGGTATGCGCAATTGGCGGACCCACAATTGGATATATGATCGCATTACGCACACCGTCCCACATATGATCATAGCGTATTCGTGGCTTCTGTGTTTGTTCAATGGAACTACATCCGGCAAGGACGAAAAGAATTATGATGAGGGGTAGGTGTTTACGCATGACATTTCTCCAATTTCCAATAGCATATTTCCGAAACATATCCCGCGGCGGGGAATCCGCTTCAGGCGGACTCGCTTACGCCAAAAGATGACCATGTATGTTAAAATTAATTCAGAACAGTTCTCCAGAACCGTTTTCAGAACTGTTCTGAATTATTCCCGCGTCATAAACGCGCTCGCTTGCAATTTCACCCGGGGCGCGCGCAACTTGCGCCAGTAAGTGGAAGCCTCCTGCTGTGTTGAAAAGCCTCAAGTCGGACGGCGGTTTGGACGATTATTGGTCGGGAGGGACAACTCATGTCGAAAATGACCAAATCGCCAATCGACTTTACACGCACAGCGCTCAAGATCGCAGCAAAACAATTGCCTCAA
>JAUWEX010000294.1 GCA_030607235.1 Planctomycetota bacterium
GGTCTTTGACGCTCACATCAAACAGCGCCTTCAGCCCCGGCAGGCGCGTCTCGGAGAGCGCCTTCATCCCGTATCGCACGATAACGCGATTTTCCCCGCGCATCGGCACGACATCGGCCACGCTGCCCAACGCCGCCAGCCCCAGCGCCTCGCGCATGAAGCCGATGTGCTCGTTACCACGCCGCATATGAGGCGAAACCCTGCCGGTGAGCGCCTCGACCAGTTTGAAAGTAACGCCGACCGCGGCAAGATCGCGAAACGGATACGACGAGCCGCTGACTTTGGGATTCAGGATCGCTACGGCGGGCGGCAGGTCGTCGGAGCACTCGTGGTGATCCACAACGATCACCTCCATCCCCAGGTTGCGCGCAAGTTCGATCTCCGCGATGTCGGTAATGCCGCAGTCCACCGTTATCAGAAGGTCGCAGCCTTTCGCGGCGATTTCCTTCACGGCCTCGCAGTTCAGGCCGTAGCCCTCTTCGGATCGGGAAGGCACGTAGTAGTCCGCGTGGTATCGCAGCAGGGTGAAATAACCCAGCAACATCGACGTGGAGGTTACTCCGTCGACGTCGTAATCGCCGAAAATGACGATTCGCTCCTGCTTGCGCATCGCCGAAGCGATGCGATCGACGGCTGTCTGCATGTGAGCGAGAAGAAACGGCGAATGCATATCGTCGAGGGTCGGATGCAAAAAAGACTTGGCGGATTCGGGCGTAGTCAATCCCCGGGCCACCAGCAGCCCGGCCGTTATCGGATGAACGCCCAAAGCCCTCTGGATTTTTCGCACATCATCGGGAGAGTTCTGAGCGACTAACCACTGCGCCTCCATGCGCCCCGCCTTTCGGATATGGAACCTGTTTATTCCCCGCCGCCAGCCAGCGCCTCGCGGGCTTTTTGGAGTTCGCGGAGCGCCTCGGCATGCAATTTTTCGTCAAACGAAAAACGCTCCGCCACGTCGGTCCAGTATAAAACAGCCTCGTCCCATTTTGCAAGTTCGGAATATGATTTCGCCACGAGCCAGTGCTGAACCTGCCGCCGTCGGCAAATGTTTTCAACTCGACGCAAAGCCCCTGGTGTTTTTTCGCGGCAGGCGCAGGGTCAGCGTCGGACTTCGGCTCGAAAACACTTTTTGCGTCGGGCGACCCTGCTGCTGCATCCGAGGTGCGCCCCTCATTCGCATCAAGAATCGCCTCTTCGAAAGGAACCGGCGTGCATCCCTCGGCGGAATTCGATTTGTCGGAAATAATTTCGGAGTGGTCGGCGGCAACCGGCGGCAAAAAATTCGCATCGGAATCATGTCGAACCGCGGCACAACCGGATGCAATAACGATCAGCGCGCACAGCGGCAGCAAATGCCTCATCGCGTGTTTCCCCCTTCTTATAGACAACCCGCCGGCATCGACCGACGGGTCGCGGAATGCATTTACCGGCTAGCGTTTGCCCTCGGAATCTCCGAAGGTACTCTCGATATAATCGACGGCGTTTTCGAAGATCGACGCGCCGTCGGCCTTCTCCCTGCCGCGTTCCCGCGTCCAACGCGGGTGATTCTCGACGCGGATAAACCTCTCCGGGTGCGGCATCATCCCCAGAATCCGCCCGGTTGAATCGCAAACTGCGGCGATGTCTTCGATCGAGCCGTTGGGATTGTACGGGTAACCCGCGGACTCGCCGTTCTCGTCGACGTATCGCATGACAATCTGATCGTTGTCGTTAAGCCGCCGCAGGGTCTCATCGTTGTCGACGATGAACTTTCCCTCCGCGTGGGCGACCGGGAGATAAATGGTCCCGTTCCCATTTATGAATTCGGACTTGTCTGAGGACAACTTTAGATAGACCCAGCGGTCGTCGTACTTGTTGGAATCGTTGGCGCCCAGCGTAACCTTCTGCTCGTCGGAATTCCCCGTAAAGCCCGGCAGCAGGCCGCATTTAACCAACACCTGGAAGCCGTTACAGATTCCGATGACGAGTTTGCCGTCGTCGACGAACCTGCGGATATCGTCCAGCAAATGCGCGCGGATCTGGTTGGCGAGGATCTTGCCTGCCGCCACGTCGTCGCCGTAGGAAAAGCCCCCCGGCAGCGCGAGGATGTGGTAGTCGTGGAGGCAAGCGCTGCCATCGAGCAGTCGGTTGATGTGGACGCGCTCGGCCTGCGCCCCGGCGTGCTCAAAGGCGTAGGCCGTCTCGCAATCGCAATTGGTCCCTGCGGAACGCAGAACGAGGACCCTGGTCATATCGTCTCTCCAAATAATTCGTGTTAGTTCGCTTCGTCTTTTTTTGTTTCCAGAATTTTTATGGAATTAATAATCGAGTCGATGGATTTTTTCATTTCTTCGTAGGAATTCGTCGGCACGAAAAAGGCAAAATAAATCACCCGGTAGGGCAAAATTACGTAAACTTCGGTAACATCGTATGTTTTAGAGGAGGCTTTATATTCATAGCGTGCAATCAGCGCGGGATGATTGTCAATCTTGCATTCCTTCGAAGATATCAACGTGTGGCTTTTCTTTATTATTCCAAGCAGAAGCGCCGGAGTGATCCCGGGCTTCCCGGGAAAAACCTGC
>JAUWEX010000102.1 GCA_030607235.1 Planctomycetota bacterium
GGCGTTGCGTGTGCGTTTTTCGTGGCGGCCTGCCTCTTGATGCTGCGACTGAATTCGCAGACGAAAAAGATGCTCGCACAAGGCATATCCGATTAGTTATACGAGCGCAGGCTCGCCGTGCTCGAAGGCAGAAGTTCGAACACCAGCCACGCCAGCACTACCGCCGCTACGCACACGATCGCCGCGATCGCCGTTTTCCTGCCGCTGATGTTTTTTGTTGCCCGTAGATGCACGAACCCCAGCATCGCCGCCCACGTCAGCAGGGCCGCGACCTCTTTGGCGTCCCATCCCCAGTAGTCGCCCCATGCCGTCAGGCCCCACGCCGCGCCGGTCAGCAGCCCGACCGTCAGCATCGCAAAACCGAACATGAATATCCGGTGCAGGTACTCACCGATGTTGAGGTAGTCCCCGCCCCAGATCAGTTTATCGTTACCCGAAAGCGCCAGCCCCGGACTATCGGCGATGCGACCGATGCGCGTAAACGAAATTATCAGCGCGAAGACCGCGAAGAAGAACCCCACGAATATCGCGCCGTAGCCCAGGAAATACGAAATCACGTGTGGCGCAAACCACGGGCTGCGTAGGATCACCGGCAGCATTTCCGGCAAAGGGCCAGCCTTTGTTGCCGCAATTACGGCGAACAAAAACGCACACGCCGAAGCGAAAAATCCCATGATTCGCATTCTGAAAGCGATCTCGATGACGAGGTATGCCGCTATGATCGCCCACGCACATAGCGCGAATATCTCGAACTGCGAACGCAGGGGCGGGTGTCCCAGCGACATCCAGCGCAGTGTGAAAAACACCGCGCCCGAAGCCAGCGCAATTGCTGCAATCGCTGTACAGATCCGCGAAAGCGCACGGCTCTTTTTCAGGAAACAGTTCAGGAAAAAAACCAAGGTTGTTGCGCCCAGCGACCATAGGAAGACCTGGAACCAAAAGATTTTTCCGGCCCAGGCGTCTTCTGCGAATGTTTGGGGCAGCAAGGTGATTGCAGTGCCCACCGTAATTGCAAGAAACAACGCGCCGCAGATGAACGCGATCCTGTTGAGCGTGCGGCCTGCGGAGTCCGGCGTCGCTTCCACCGCCGCACCCGCGGCCTCGGCCCGGCTCATTCCCCGTCGCGGCCTCAACGCCAGCAGTAGCACCCCCAGGCCCATCGCCGCGAACCCGCCGAACACCAGCGGCACACCCGGATAGCGCGACACGCCGAGCCTGCGATTCGCGAGGAAGATGAATTGTATCCGTTTGTATGTAAAAGGCTCGTTGGGGCGGATGAGCGCCTCGGTTTTCTTTTCGCCGTCGACAATCAATACGCGGTAGCAGGGGTTTTCGAGCGATTCCGCCGGATCGTCGTCGGTGGTGGCGTGCTCGACCTTTAGCAGCGCGACTCGGAAGGGCAGCTCGATCATTTCGGGCGTATTCGACAGCGCGACGATTCTGGATTTTACGCCGGGGTAAAGGTTCAACTCGCCGCTCCAGCCGCGGAAGTGGTCGACCCACGCTCCGGCGAGGATAAAGATCACCGAAAGGTGTGCCAGCAGCAGGCCCGCCGAGCGCAGGCCGAGTTTTTTGAGTTTGAACGATTCGCGCCGTTTGAAGAGCATAGTACCGCAGCCCGCCGCCGCGGCGATAAACAGAAACGCGAACCACCAACTGTGCCAGACCGCATCGAGCCGGAGCAGTTTTATCACCGGACAGCAGGTCCCGGTCTCGCCGACGCCGAAGCGCGATCCTGTCTGCTCGACCAGCAGCCCGCACAGCAGTCCCGCGCCGATCATTGTCGCGAGAGCCGCCGCGAAACCCGCCGAGCAGAGCGCGGCGTAAAGTTTTTTGCCGAGCAGGGTAGTGATGATTGCGATCGCGCTGCACGCGCCGATGATGGCCAGCCGGAATGTCAACGTGCCGATCATCTCTCGGTTCGCCGCCCATTCGTAGCCGTACTGTGCCGCGACCAGCGCGCCGCATACGACGATAAGCCCGACGAAATACCAACCGATATGTGTTTCGTTCTTGTTCAACTTGTGTGCAGGGAATTATGCAAAGAAAAAACAGCAGCGGTTGCGTGACCGCCGCTGTTGTGTTTGGCGCGTTTTTTGACTGTTGACCGGCATATCATCTCGATTCGCTTGAGCGGGGCGAGATTACAGGCGCTTGAGTTCGCGCATGTACATGGATGTCGACAGGTCGATTTTGTCCATGATCGCGCTGTCGATGAAGGTCTTGAGGATGCCCTCGTACTTCGATTTCAGTTTGTCGAAGGCGATTCCCATGTGCCAGACCTCCTGTGTGGCGCTACGTTTGATCCACACTATATAACCTTTGACCTTGACAATGCCCTTGGTAACCGTCGGCGCTTCAATCTGCATTCTCAACTTGTCGCCGACGTTCATCTGGTCTTTGGTGATGAGTTTGAGACCGCTCTCGGATATGTTGAGTATCAGATACTTCTGGCCGAGATTGGCCAGCGCCGACGCGATGCCGCCTCCGGCGTAGCGAACCGTCGAGGACTTTATGCCGTACCTTTTATGTTGCCTGCGCTCTATTCCGTCCCAAGCCATAATTGCTCCTTGTTAATCTGAACGCGAAAAATTCCGGTTTATTCTTCCGCTGTCTCTTCGTCGGATTCCTCTTGCACTACCCGGGCGATGCCGACCAGCCTGTCGTCTTCATTTATATTGATTAGACGCACGCCCTGGGTGGCCCTGCCGATCGTGCGGATTTCCGACACGGCTATGCGCACGACCATGCTGTTGGCCGAGATTAGCATCAGTTCGTCGCCGTCGTTTATCGGCTTCATGCCCACGACGCTGCCGTTGCGCTCGGTAGTGCGGATGTTGATAACGCCCAGGCCGCCGCGTTTCTGCTCGCGGTACTCGCTGAAAGCGGTCTTCTTGCCGTAGCCGTGTTCGCAGACCGTCAGCAGGCACCCGTCCTGCTCGGTTACGATGAGGTCCTTGACCACATCGCCTTTCTTGAGTGTGATGCCGCGGACACCGCGTGTGGCGCGGCCCATGGGTCGCAGTTCGTTTTCGCTGAATCTGATGCACTGGCCCAGCCGCGTGCCCAGGATCAGCCCCTGGCTGCCGGTCGTGATGCTTGCGCCGATCAGTTTGTCGTTCTCATCGAGGTTGATGGCGATGATGCCGCCGCGCTTGGGCCGGCTGAAGGCCTCGAGGGGCGTTTTCTTGATTACGCCGTTGGCCGTGGCCATGACGAGGTTACGGTCGTCGAAGTGGCGCACGGGGATCATCCCGGCGATTTTCTCGTCCTTGCCGAATTCGAGCATGTTGATGAGCGCGCGACCCTTGGATATTCGCGACATCTGCGGGATGTCGTATACCTTGAGCCAGTACGCCTTGCCGTGGTCGGTGAAGAAAAGGATGTAGTCGTGCGTCGAGGCCACGAAGAGGTATTCGATGAAGTCGCCCTCTTTGCGGTGCGCGCCCGTAACGCCCTTTCCGCCGCGCCTTTGTTTGCGGTAGGTGGTCAGCGGCAGACGCTTGATGTAACCTTCGTGGCTTATCGTAACGGCGACGTCTTCCTCGGCGATCAGGTCTTCGATATCGAACTGTTCGGCTTCGTTGGGCACGATCTCGGTGCGGCGGTCGTCGGCGTATTTGTCTTTGAGTTCGTGGAGGTCTTCCTTGATTATGTCGAGCACCAGATCGCGGTCGCCCAGGATGGCCTTGTATTCCTTGATTTTCTCGACCATGTCCGCGAGTTCTTCCCGGATTTTTTTGACCTCCAGGCCCGTCAGCCGCTGTAGCCGCATCTCGAGGATCGCGACCGCCTGGACCTCGGTGAGTTTGAATTTACTGACGAGATTTTGCCGCGCGGTATTCACGTCGGGGCTTTTCTTTATGACCTCGATGACGGCGTCGATGTTGCCCAGCGCTATCAACAGGCCTTCGAGGATATGGGCGCGTTTCTCGGCCTTGTCCAGCAGGAACCGCGTGCGCCGCTCGATGACTTCGATGCGGTGCCCGATGTAGCAGCTCAGCATCTGCTTGAGGTTGAAGGTGCGCGGCTGGCCGTTTTCGATGGCCAGCAGTATCGCACCGTAGGTCGTCTGCAATTCAGTGTGCTTGAACAACAGGTTCAGCGCGACGTTGGGGTCTTCGCCGCGTTTGAGTTCCACTACGATGCGCATGCCTTCCTTGTCGCTTTCGTCGCGGATGTCGGCGATGCTTTTTATCGTTCCTTTTTTCACCAGGCCGGCGATGCGTTCGATGAGAGTGGTCTTGTTGATCTGGTAGGGGATTTCGGTAACGAGTATGTTGCACTTGTCGTTTTTGAGTTCTTCGATCGCGACGCGCGCGCGCAGCGTAATCTGTCCGCGGCCCGTTTTGTAGGCCTGGCGGATGCCGCGCATTCCGCAGATGATGCCGCCCGTCGGGAAGTCCGGTCCCTGAACGATATCGATGAGTTCGTCGATGCCGATATCCGGCTCGTCGATTATGCGGATGGTTGCGTCGGCGATTTCGACGAGGTTGTGCGGTGGGATGTTGGTCGCCATGCCTACCGCGATGCCGCTGGCGCCATTGCACAACAAGTTGGGGAATTTGCCCGGCAAAACCTTCGGCTCTAGCCGCGTTTCGTCGTAGTTGGGTGCGAAATCGACCGTGTCGAGTTTCAGGTCCTGTAACACCTCCATCGATATCTTGGTCAGGCGCGCTTCGGTGTAGCGCATAGCGGCGGGGGGGTCGCCGTCGATCGAGCCGAAGTTGCCCTGGCCGTCGACGAGCGTGTAGCGCACGCTGAAGGTTTGCGCCATGCGCACCATCGTCGGGTAGACGATGCTTTCGCCATGCGGGTGATAATTGCCCGACGTGTCGCCGCATATCTTGGCGGATTTTCTGTATTTCGATCCCGGGCTCAGGCCGAGGTCGTTCATCGCAATGAGAACGCGCCGCTGGCTGGGCTTCAGGCCGTCGCGAACGTCGGGCAGGGCGCGCGCCATGATGACGCTGAGCGCATAGGTGAGGTAACTGCCTTTGAGTTCTTCTTCGATCGAGAGGGGTTGGATGATTTCTCTGTTATTAAGCATGTCGGGCATAAATGTCTGTTTCCTGTTTCGTGTTGGACGTTGTTATGTGCGTTGTGTTATTCTTCCTCGGGAATCCGATTGATGTAGATCGAATTCGGGTAGTGCTTTTTCAAAAGAGCGAAAGCGTCGGCGGCCGCTTCAGACTCGCCGATGAGGAGGAAGGCCATCCCGAGATTGAAGAAGTATTCGTCGGCGGTTCGAGCGTTCATGGCCTGTACCATGAACTTGGCGCTTTTTACCGCGTTCGCGCTTTTCACGATCATGGCCTGATTCGTAGCGTCGGCGATGCCGGTGGAGCATTCTTCTTTCAGTTTTTTCGCTTTGCTTTCGCTGTCGAACGCGACGAAGTCTTCGTTGAGCGCCGCCAGCAACATCTCGATTGTCTTGAGGGGTTTGTTGGCCTGAG
>JAUWEX010000055.1 GCA_030607235.1 Planctomycetota bacterium
GAAACATAATCGCTCCGCTTTGTCAGATGTGACCCCTCTTCTTCAACACCCCTGATATGAACAAATTTTTTCATTAACAGGTGTGTGTGCATTAACGATTTCGACAGCACTCATGGGGAAAGCGCTGAAATACTCGAATCGCAGATAATCGAATTAGGATTGCCGGATTTGAATTGTCATTTATCTCATTGTCATTTTCGGCGCTTACTCTTTCAAACTT
Organism: Planctomycetota bacterium; assembly: GCA_030607235.1. Lineage (GTDB taxonomy): Bacteria > Planctomycetota > B129-G9 > B129-G9 > B129-G9 > JAUWEX01. The sequence goes on from JAUWEX010000055.1 coordinate 221, forward strand.
TAACACTTTTTCCCACTTTTTTCCACTTGACGTTGTTAGTATACATTCCAGTCCCACTTTGTCAAACGCTTTTCCACTCAAAAATCGCAATAAATCGAGAAAGTTTTTTGGGACACGTCCAGAGGGGTGGGATTTTGATAACAGACGCCAGACATTGTGGTTGTGTTCATGTTAGGGCGAAAACTTTATTCGCAAATCTCACGGATTCCCCAAATCCTTTTGCCATAGAGAGCACGGGCAAGGAAAACTCTGCGGTTGATTGAAGACCCGGATGTGTTTGGGCGCAATGCCTTGTTGAATAAGGGTTGCGGCGGAGAGGCGGGAAGGAAACTCGTGTGTGTTCGTGTGTACTTGTTCGCCATGATTTTTGGCGAATTCGTGGTTGCAAAATGTTCTCTGTGTGCTCGGTGGTGGGAACTACTCGAACGGCGAGGGCGCGCGAAGGGCGCGGTTCATCAGGAACCACGAATAGAAGATAGACGACAGCCAGCACGGCAGGCCGAAGACCAGCATGAATTCGCCGGACGAGGCCTTGTCGATGGCGCCCTTGGCGAAGTAGGAGTATGCCAGCAGGATACCCGCGGCGATGACGCCTATCATCAGCCAGCCGCCGAGGTAGCCCTGCGAGGTGGTGAAGTATTTTACGCGGGTCAGACGATCCTTGAACCCGTCGAACGGCCCGGCGAAGGCCGACGCCAGGAGCGTATTGCCCGCCGCGCTCAAAACCAGAAACGCCGCCGCGGCGATTATCGGGCCGAAGGTTTCGATGACCGCGACTCTCTCGAATGCGAACAGCCCCGCGCCGAAAATCAGCGCGCCGCACAGCACCAGCGCCAGAAGGTAGACCGGCAGCATCGAGACGGTCATGCGGGTTACTTCGGTGAATTTCGACATCACGCCGGTGGTCGCGTCGACGCCGAGGGGCTTGGCGATCAGTATCTCGCGCAGTTCGTTCTCCGCCTCGGGGCCTCCGCCACAGGCCACCGCCAGCCGGAAGTTGCGCTCGGCCTCTTCGATGTGGCCGAGTTTCCTCTCCATGCGCCCGATCATTACCAGCGTCTGCGGATTGCGCGGCTCTATCTGGAGCGCGTAGTTGCAGTACATCTTGGCCTCGTCGTATTTTTTCTTCTTGACCAGTTGCGTGGCGCACTCGTGCGTGAACGAGAGCAGTTCGGGCTTGGGGCCGTGGGACGAATGGATGTCGCGCAGTTCCTGCAGGGCGCGGTCGTAGAGTTTGGCTTCGAAACTGATGCGCGCGATCTGGGTCTGCGAGGCGAAGTTGTCGCCTGCGCCGACACCGTCGTCGGCCCTGGGCGCCGCGCTCACGGCGGTCTTCTTGGCGGCGGGTCCGTCGCCGACCGCGACATCGGGCGCTTGCTGGTCGCCGAGCGCCCTGCGCAGGACGCGGGCGAATTCGAGGCAGTCGGCGAAGCGGTTTTCGGGCCGCTTTTCGAGGCTCTTGAGGATGACGCGGTTGAGTTCTTCGCTAAGGCCCTTGATGGGCTTGGCGGGCTTGTCGAGTATCTGGAAAGTCAGGCTGTGCATCGGCCCGTCGAAGGGCGGATGCCCGGCGAGGAGTTCGTAGGCCGTCGCGCCGAGCGAATAGATGTCGCTACGGTGGTCGACTTCCTCGCCGCGGTACTGCTCGGGCGACATGTAGACGGGCGAGCCGATGACGCTGTCGCCGGTCAGCCGCGTCTGTTCCATCTTGAGTTGGCGCGCGATTCCGAAGTCGCAAATTTTTATCCTGCCCGCCTTCACGTCCTGATGGGTCATCTCGGAGAGCGACCTGCGGCACTGCGGAATTTTGGGCAGACCGCCGGGCTGTGCGGGCTCGAGCGGATCGGGCAGCGGCGTCGCTCCGCGCGCGACGAGCGGCGGCACGAAAGGCGAGTCCGGCGGCAGCAAGAGCATGACGTTGGCCGGTTTGATGTCGCGGTGGACGACGCCCTTTTCGTGGGCGTAGTGCAGGCCCTCACAGATAACGGCTGCGTAGTTGACGACCTCGGCGGGCGGAAGCGCGCCGCGGCTTTCAACCAGATCCATCAGCGTAGGCCCGTTGACGTATTCCATGACCATGTAGGTCTGGCCGGCGTGCTGGTCGTAGGCGAAGAGTCGCACGATGGTGTCGTGCGAGAGCGACATCGCGGTCAGCGCCTCGCGCTTGAGGCGTTTCTCGGCCTGGAGTTCGGGCGCGAGTTGCGGCGGCAGGAGTTTGATTGCGACGCGCATGTTGTCCAGCAGCGTGTCCTCGGCCAGGTAGATAACGCCCATCCCGCCGCGGGCGATCTTGTAGACGAGTTTGTAACGGTCGGAGAGCACCCTGAGCGATTCCACGTCGAACTCGGGAGAGGGCACGTCGTAGACGTCGGATTTTTTTACGTCGAGGGGCTTGCCGGGTTCGATGGCCTGGGTCGGGAGCGGCTCGGTGGAGGTGCGGGTCTGCGCATCAAGCGCCGCGCCGCAGGCGGTGCACTTGCCGGCGCGGGTGGACGTGCGCACGCCGCACGCGGGGCAGGTTATGTAATCGTCATTGGCCATCGTCGCACGTTTCCGAAACTCTGTTTATAGAGACAGATTGAGTTTATCTTATCCGCACGGTAATGTCAAGGCGGCAGGCGGGGCCTGCTGCCAAGTACGGAGTAAGCACCTATTGCAAGACCCGCTCGCTGTCCGTCGCCCTTCGGCGACAGAAGCGCTTCGCTTCCACCTGCTGACAAATCTTGTGGGCTGAAAGGGACACTTCCTCCTTCGCGGGGCGAAAGGCTTTCACACAGGGGTTATTATCCTTATGATTGAGGCATTTAGAGATCAGGACAATCCGCGAAGGGATGTGTCCCTTTCAGACAGGCGAAGCGGGATCGGCGGCAGATGCAAATTTATTTGACAAAGGCGACAGAGTGGGCCATATTATCTGCTGGGAAAGAAGCATGCTTTTCATATATTAAAAGGAGCCTGCCATGAAAACATACCTGCCGTTAATCTTGCTGTGCCTGGCGTGCGCCTTCGCGCTGCCGGCCTGCAAGGCACAACCCGCGCAAAAAGCACAAGCCGCCGATATGGAGGCGCGCCTCGACGCGCTTGAAAGAAATCTGGACAGAATTTGCAGCATCCTCGAAGAACGCGATGATGAAGAAATTATGACATTCGAGGGCGACCATCTTAATGTCTTGCAAGAACTTCTCCAAAGGAAATTGCATGAGGCTTTCGAAAATGGCGAATATGAGCATGAAATAATCATCAGAGAAAAAGCAGAACAAATAGAAATCGAACCGTTAAGCGATGAATTTCTGGAATCTTTGCTCGACAATCTCGACGCGGGCAGCCTGAAAACGCCTGTGCAAACAGAGACAATTCGCGTCAAGGGACGCATACACAGACTGCACAAAGATGTGCTCTCGCATCAGATGCGCGAGCGACTGGAGCGCATCAAGAGTCGCCTGCGGCCCGCACAGCGCAAGGATCTGGACAGAATTCTGAGGTACATCGCGGCGGCCGCGCGGCAAGGCGACAGGCAGCTGCGCCGACCCGAAGCCCGTCCGCGATGCGAGAAGCGCCCGCACCGGAAGGACTGCGAAAGACGCGAGCACGAACGCCGGGAGGTCCGCCCCGTCCTGCGCGAGGTCAATCCTGAGTTGCGCGAGTTGCACGAGCGGATCGAGCGTTGCAAAAAAGAACTCAACGTATTCAGGGAGAGGATCTCCGCAGTCTTAAAACAACATCGGGAAGAACTGCGGAAGAGAGACGAAAGAATCGAGCGGCTCGAAAAGGCCGTCCGGCAGTTGAAGCGGGAAATCGAAGAACTTAAGAAAGAGGACAAGTAAAACATGCAAAAAATCAGAATCGCAATCACTGTTCTCGTTACGGCGTGCGTCCTTATGCTCGCGGCCTGCGAGCACAAGCCCGAGCCGAAACAAAAGGCCGTGAAGCAAAAGACACAAATCAAACGCAACCATCTCACAAACAAGCCAGTCTGCATTGACTTGCCGGCCGGCGACGAAAAGTGGGAGCTGATCAAGCAGTACGTAAAGGACAACTACACAAAGCCGATTAAAACGAAACAAAACGCGTATGTCGTCAGCGACTGGATTGTGCTGGGCCGCGATGAGAACACAGAGTATCGCAAACAGATCCGCATCTGGCCAACCTATCCGGCTTGCCCGGACAAGGACAAGACGAGAGTGCAGATCATCGTCGCCATTGAAAAGCAATACTACACCGCACCCGAGCCGCAATGGACGGGATGTGGCTATGATGCCGACGAGCAGGAGCGTATCGCCCGCGAACTGAAGTCGATCCTCAACTAGCGCGAGAGTATATAAATTACCGCAGTCCGCCTCATGCGGACTGCGGTTTTATTTTTGCGCGATTAGTCGGGTTGGGTGCCGAGTTTGACGGAGACCTTGATTTCACCGCCGTTGCGGATCACGGTCATTTTTATGATCGTTTTCGGGCGGTTTTTGGCGATGATGAAGCGGAACTGGTTGGTGTCGGTGATGGCGACGCCGTCGATTGCGGTAACGAGATCGCCGGATTTCAGGTTCGCGTCGCGCGCGGGCTGGCCGGAGATTTCCATGATGTAGACGCCCTTGAGCGTGGAGACCTTGAGTTTGCGGCGGAGGGCTTCGAGGCTGCCGAGTTTGAGTGCGCGCGCCAGATCGTAGTCGAGGTCCATCACCGACGCGCCGAGAAGTCCGCGCACCACTTTGCCGTCTTTGATGAGCCGCTCGGCGACGAAGATCGCGACGCTGGAAGGTATGGCGAGGCCGATTTTCCGGGAGATGCCGGTGTCGGAGACCATCGCGGAGTTTACGCCGACCACTTCGCCCCGGATGTTGACCAGCGGCCCGCCGCTGTTGCCGGGGTTGATGATGGCGTCGGTCTGGATGAAGTCTTCGTAGGCGTAGGCGCCCGCGTTTTCGTAAACGCCGATGCGGTCGCGGCCGGTGGCGCTGACGATTCCGGCGGTAACGGTGTGGCTGAGGAATCCGAAGGGGTTGCCCACGGCGAGCACGTCGTCGCCGGCGCGCAGCGCGTCGGAGTCGCCCCAGCGCACGGGCTTAAGGCCCCTGATGGGTATGCGCAGGACGGCGAGGTCTGTCTTGGCGTCGACGCCGACGACGGTGGCCTTGTAGCGGCGCTTGTCGGCGAGGATGACGATGATTTCGGAGTGATCTTTCACGACATGGTTGTTGGTCATGACGTGGCCTTTGTTGTCGATGATGAAGCCGCTGCCGGCAGTCGCGCGGTAGCTGCTTCCGGCGACGATGCTGACGGCGCTGGGCAGTATCCTCTGCGCGGCGGCGCGGCGGGGATTGGCCGGCGCGGACGCCGAGGGGCCGTCGTCCCGGGCCTGCGCGCGGGGAGGCTGCAAGACGATGTGGGCCGCGGCGAGTGCGACGAAGATTCCCAGGAAGAACACGACGACGTGGGTGAGCAGGCTGCGATTGAAACTCATTTCGGCTTCTCCTTCGAGCGAGTGTATTGCAACAAAAAATCCGGAGCCGCAAGGGACTCCGGATATTTCTTCGTAAAATTAAGTGCAAAACTTCTGGTATTTCCGCGCTAAAGCATTTTAAGATATTATCCTCCACCGCAGGCAGGCAGTCCGCCTTAGGCGGACTGCACCCAAACAGGGCGCGAGTCTTGGAGAATGTGGCTGCTCCATGTTTGGCAGCGGGCACTGCCCGCCTAGATTATTTCGCCGCGCCGCGACAGCGCCGAGATGCCCGTCTTTTCGGCGATGTAGTCCACCGCCTCGTCGATGCTGTCGGTCAGCACGAACAGGTCCATATCTTCGGGCGAAATCGTCTTAAAGCGCAACAGCGTGCGCGTGATCCAGTCGATCATCTCGCTCCAGAATTCCTTGCCGACAAGCACGACCGGGAACTGTTTGGTCTTTTTGGTCTGGATCAGCGTCAGCGACTCGAACATCTCATCCATCGTCCCGAAGCCGCCCGGCATAAGGACGAACGCCACGGAGTGCCGCAGGAACATGACCTTGCGTACGAAGAAATAGTGGAAGTTCACCAGTTTGTCGATGTAGGGGTTGGCGTACTGCTCGAACGGCAGATCGATGTTCAGCCCGACCGACATCCCGCCCGCCTCCTGGCAGCCGCGGTTGGCTGCCTCCATGATGCCCGGCCCGCCGCCGGTCATTATGTTAAAGCCCTTCTTGACGAGTTTCTTCGACAGCGTCATGGTCTTTTTGTAATACTTGTTGCTGGGCTTGAGCCGCGCCGAGCCGAAAACCGTTACGCACGGCGCCACCGCGGCCAACTCCTCCATGCCCTCGACGAACTCGCTGATGATGCGGAATATGCGCCACGTCTCGTCATTGAGGTAACGGCACGAAATCTCAAAATCTTCGCTCATTTTTTTCTCCGGTGTCAAACGTTGCGGCGCGGGGCTTGCGCCCGCGTTTTTATTGGATTACACTCCATTTATCGGACGATAACACGATTGAGTGTGCAAAAAACCGAAAACGATATGCGACCGACCTTATTCTTTTTGATATTCGCCCTCGTTCTCGCCGCCGCGGGCTGCGATGACGAAGGCTGTGGCTTTCCCGAACGCGCCGGCTCCCCCGAACGCGCCGATTTGCCCGACCGCGACCTCAGCGCCGGATCGCCCGAAGACGCCGTGGAGTTTGCCGACCGCGCCGCCGCGCGCGCCGCGATAGACGAGGCGATGCCCGACTTCTCCGCG
>JAUWEX010000084.1 GCA_030607235.1 Planctomycetota bacterium
CGAACTGATAAACCGCTGTGCCACCGAAAAAAAGCCGATCAGCGAGATATTGATACAGGAAGGTCTGATCGAAGAATCGAGCCTGATAGACGCGGTCGCCGAAGAGGCGAACCTGCCGCCGATAAATCTGGACAACTTCACGCCTGGCGACGACGCGCTCTCGGCCATACCGCAGGAAGTCGCCAAGGAAAACAATATAATCCCCATCTCGAAGATCGAGAACGTCATCACTCTTTGCGTGGCGGACCCCTTCGACGTGGTCAAACTCGACGACCTGCGGATGCTGACGCGCTGCGAACTGCGGCTCGTCGTAAGCAACACCTATCGGATAAACATAGCCATCCCCAGCGCCTACAACCGCAACGAACAGGCGATGGAAGAAATTTTCGAGGGCATGGCGAACCCCAACATGGAACTGACCCAGAGCGAGGATGAAGATGAGGCCGAAATCAACCTCTCCGAGTTGATCGGCGAGGACTCCAAGCAGTCGCCGGTAGTCCGGCTTGTCAACCTCATCATCGCGCAGGCCATCCACGACAAGGTCAGCGATATCCACATCGAGCCGATGGAAAATAAACTCCGCGTCCGCTATCGCGTAGACGGCATCCTGCACGAGAGCATCAGCCCCCCCAAGGGCATGGCCAGTTCGATATCTTCGCGCATAAAAATCATGGCCGGACTCGACATAGCCGAGCGCCGCAAGCCGCAGGATGGCAAATTCCGGCTCAAAATCGAGGGGCGCGCGGTGGATTTCCGCGTCTCGGTCCTGCCGATAGTCTACGGCGAAAAAGTCGTTCTGCGCGTGCTCGACACCTCGAATCTCGCGCTGAATCTCGATTCGCTGGGCTTTGAGGAGAAGGCGCTCAAAGACCTGCACTTCGCCCTCGAGCAGCCTTTCGGAATGATCCTCGTTACCGGCCCGACCGGATCGGGCAAGAGTACTACGCTGTACTCCTCGATCAAAGAGGTCATGACGGACAAGGATAACGTGATTACCGTCGAGGATCCGGTAGAGTACGAACTTGGCGGTGTCAATCAGGTGCAGGTGCGCCCGAAGCGCAATCTCACGTTCGCGTCGGCGCTACGCTCGATCCTGCGACAGGACCCCGACATCATAATGATAGGCGAAATCCGCGACAGCGAGACGGTCGAAATCGCCGTAAAGGCGGCCCTGACCGGGCACCTGGTGTTGAGCACGCTGCACACCAACGACGCCGCGAGCGCGATAAACCGAATGATAGACATGGGCGTCGACCCGTTCCTCATCGCGTCGAGTTCATTGCTGATTTCGGCTCAGAGGCTGGCGCGCAAACTCTGCCCGGTGTGCAAGGAGGAGGTCGAATACCCGCGCGAACACCTGCTGGAAATCGGTTTGAAACCCGAAGAAATCGAAGGCGCGAAGTTCTTCAAGGCACGCGGGTGCACGCGCTGTGTCGAGGGCTACAAGGGCCGGTTCGCGCTCCTGGAAACGCTTTTGATCGACGACGAGATGCGCAAATACATCGTCGAGGGCGCCACACAGGTCGACATCAAGCGCTTCGCGGTCGAGCGGGGGATGATTACGCTGAGGCGCTGCGGGCTGCACAACGCCCTGCGCGGCAACACTTCTATTGAGGAAGTTCTGCACGTTACCATCGGCGACTGATCGTTACTTGACGATATCGGGATGCAGTTCGCACAATTTTTGATACATCGCCGCCGAAGCGACGACGGAAACCGCCATCGCTACGATGACGCCGACGAGAAACATTATAATCCCCGCCAGGAACAACAGGCATCCCGCGAAAAGCAGCCGCGCTATCATCGCCTTGCGCCTGCCGGTCATCGCCCACGAAACCTTAAGCGCCTTGGCGACGCCAAATCCCCTGTCCAAAATCAAAAACGGCGCCGGAAAGAAGAACATGGCAATATAACTCACGATCCCCATGCCAACCAGCATAGCGGCGATGTGTATCGCAAGAGCTTGCACGTACGAAGGGGCCTGCCTGTCCTGCGGCAGTTTATAGGCGCTTTCTACATACATATTGAGCAAACTTGCGACAACGAAAAGCAGCGAAAACAGCAGGGCCAGCATAATCACCGATTTGTATTTTCCGAAACCGTGAAAAACGACTTTCATATCGACTTGCCGGTTTCTGTATCGCTGCAGGCAGTAGAACTGGAAGCCGAACATCAGCGGCTGGAACAAAAGGATGCCGATGACTTTGCCCACGATTCGCTGCGCCAATTCGGAAGCCAAAACCGCTCGCATAGCGAATCCCAGGCCGAATGATACAAGCAAAAACAAAACAACAAAAGCGATCATCGGCCAGTTAACGGTCCGCCAGCCTTCTTTCACGCATTGCCAGACGCTTATCTCATCGCTTCGCGAGTCCTTCATACTCAACTCCAACAATACCTTATGCCCACATTGAACGCGATTATATTATCATAACAATATCTCTCTTTCACTATATAATCACGCATCACGTTCTATCCGAGGCTGTCGGGATTGACAGATCGAATCCGCCGTGATAATCTTGTCGGTCATCGAAAACTTTACGGAGCAATTATGGACAAGGCAAAAATCGAACAGGGCGTGCGCCTGATCATCGAAGGCATCGGCGACGACATCAACCGCGACTCTCTCCCAGGCACCCCCGCACGCGTGGCCCGCGCCTACGAGGAGATTTTTTCGGGCATAGACATAGACCCCGACGAGATCATAACCTCTTTTCACGAGGAGCAATACGACGAGATCGTTCTGATAAAGGACATCCCGTTTTACTCCACCTGTGAGCATCACCTGCTGCCGTTCATCGGCAAGGCACACGTCGCCTACATCCCGCGCGCCTCGCGCATAACGGGCCTGAGCAAAATCGCCCGAGTAGTGGAGACGTACAGCAGGCGTCTGCAATTGCAGGAGCGTCTCACCGGTCAAATCGCCAACACCATCATGAAGAAGATCAAACCGCTGGGCGTGATGGTCGTCCTTTCGGCCGAGCACCTGTGCATGACCATGCGGGGCATCAAAAAACCCGGCTCGGTAACGGTAACCTCGGTAGTGCTCGGCTGCTTCCGCGAAAACCCGGCCACCCGCGCCGAGGCCATGGCGCTAATCGAGAGCACCAAGTAACAAATGGCAACCGAATGCACACTTCGTTTTCTCGTCGGGCCGACGGCTTGCGGCAAAAGCGAAACCGGCATCGTGCTGGCGGAGCGACTCGGCGCGGAAATAATTTCGCTCGACAGCATGGCCGTCTACCGCGGCATGGACATCGGCACCGCCAAGCCAAACGCCGAAGAAAAAGCCCGCATTCCCCACCACATGATCGATGTGGCCGATCCGTGGCAATCGTACAGCGTCGCAAAACACGTCCGGCAGGCCGAGGAGGTCGCGCGTGAAATCCTCGCGCGCGACAGGGAGGTTTTGTTCGTCGGCGGGACGGGACTCTACCTTAAGCGATTCGTGGAGGGGATATTCGAAGGCCCACAGGCCGACCGGAATTTCCGCGAGGAGTGCCGCGAGCGCGCGGTCTGCGAGGGCGTGGACGCGCTGCACGAGGAACTGCGCGTGGTAGACCCCGAGGCCGCCGAGCGTCTGCACCCTAACGACATCATGCGGGTAATCCGCGCGCTCGAAGTTTACCACATCAGCGGTCGACCGCAAAGCGTGCTCCAGGCCGAAGACCGCAAGATTTTCGCCGAACAACGCCGCGAATTTTTCGGCGTCGATAAAGTTTCGTATTTGACGTGCGCGATGAACCGCGAACGCGAGGACTTGAACGAACGCATCAACCGGCGCGTCGACAAAATGTTCGCGGCGGGATTGATGGACGAAGTTATCGCTCTGTGCGAACGATCCCGACCACACCTCCGCCCCGCCGGGCAGGAACGGCACCGCCTGGGGCCGCAGGCCGACAAGGCGCTGGGCTACAAAGAGATACTTGCGTTCCTGAACGGCGAAATCTCTCATGACAAAGCGATCGAGCAAACCAAACTCCACACGCGCCAGTTCGCAACAAAACAGATGACGTGGTTCCGCAATTTTCCGCGGATGCGGTACATCGAAGTAAACTCCTCCGACGACGCCTTCACCGTAGCACAGGTCGCGGCTGATATTTTGCGCGGGGGAAATTAACCGAAATTTGACAATCGCCCGGATTGTGCTATAATATGGGCAACGAATCCGGCAATCCCGCCAATACGTGAATCTTTAATCCGCACATCTTCCAATTATCAAAAATGGGTAAGCGTGCTTTTTACCCGATTTTCTTTGGACAAGCACGGAGGCACAAGCGGTAATGCCCCAAAATTGTCGGACATCACTGGGTGCCGACAAACTGGCGCAACTCGTCAGCACCCTGACTTCTGCAAGTTCTGTCCCGGAAATTTACCGGCAGTCCGCTGCTATTCTTCTCGACAAAAACGTACTCAACTGCAAGGCAGTAACCTTTTACGCCCGCACCAACGGCTCCTACAAGGTCGCATACGCCACCGGAAAATCCAGCAAGCCTATAAGCCCCAAGACGCGCCCATCGCTGGCGAAACTCATCGACGGCGAGATTCCCTACCTGCCAACGGGCAAACAGGGCCTGATACTACCAATACGAACGAACACCCGCATGACCGGTCTGATGCGTCTGGATTGCCAGCCCCGATCATGCCTGCTCAACGGAAAATCGAAATCCGCAATCGGCCGCGCGAAATGGCTGACGCTCCACGCGATTAGCAGCATGATAGCCTCTTCGATCGAAAATCTCAGGATACACCAGAAACTCAAACGCCAATCGATAATCGACCCGCTAACCAGGGTCTACAACCGCGGGCACTTCGACAGGCAGGGCAAGATCGAACTGCTGCGCGCCAAACGCTACAACAAAAAAATCGCCTACATACTTATCGACATCGACAACCTCAAAGACATCAACGACGAATTCGGACACATGGAAGGCGACCACGTCCTGAAATCCATCGGCAGAATACTCAAACATAATTGCCGCCAGATCGACCTGGTATGTCGCTACGGCGGCGACGAGTTCGTAATCGTACTCCAGGAAACAGGCCGGAAAGACGCGATGCGCAAGGCCGAGGCTTTGCACAAGGAAATGCTCAATCTCTCGATGAAACCAGGGCACAAAAAAACCACAATGCCAATCACCACCAGCATCGGCGTAGCCGCTATAAGCAAGGGACTCAACAACCACGCTACGCTTTTCCGCGCCGCCGACAAGGCGCTCTACCAGGCGAAACTCAGCGGCAAGAACCGCTGTTGCTGTTACAAATGATCAAAAAAGCAAGAGAGAAACATGGACGTATTCAAAGCGATTAACGAACGCAGGAGCATCAGAAAGTACAAGCCGGACGCGATCGACGACGCGCTTGTCGAAAAACTCGTCGACGCCGCGCGCTGGGCGCCGAGTTGGGCCAACACGCAATGCGTAAGGTATATCGTAGTACGCGACGCGGTGACCAAAGAAAAACTGGCCGCGACGATGGGGCCGCGAAACCCCGCTCGCGCGGCAATCACCCAGGCGCCCGTTGTGGTGGTCTTCGTCGCAAAACTCGGCGTGGCGGGATGCAAGAAAGGCCAACCCGTTGACGACAAATCGTGGCACATGTTCGACACGGGCATGGCCATGCAGAATTTCTGTTTAGCAGCGCATGCGGAAGGACTAGGCACGGTGGTTTGCGGCTCGTTCGATTACAGAGCCGCCGGCAAAACACTGGGCGTATCCGCGGATTATCAGGTGGTGGCTTTTACTCCTTTAGGCCGCCCCGACGGAGAGGCGACAGCCCCGCCCAGAGAGGAGATCAGTGATCTGATTCGACACGAATAATTCTGATCGCAGGTGTCTTTCCGCAAAAAAGAAGGGGCGTTCCATACGGAGCGCCCCTCGCTTCATTTCACAATAGATTAGTCATTGACGCCGGTGTCGCCGGACACCGTGTACAATCGCACCAGCGCCCT
>JAUWEX010000312.1 GCA_030607235.1 Planctomycetota bacterium
GCTCGGCGGCAAGCCGCTTACGCTCGGCGTCCATCTTGCCACCCTCTCCAAAACCGTCGTGCGGCCCGCGCCCGCAGTCTTGCGCGACTGGCCGATACTCGGCGGCGACTCCACCCGCGCCCGCGCCTTCGACGACGACGGCGGCGAAATCGGCGCCGAGATGTGGCGCTACGAAATCGACTACGAAGGCAAGGCCCTCCACGGTCGCGCCTACAAGACGGGCGAGACTTTCTCCGGCGTCCTGACCGTTCCGGTCCCCGTCTTCAGCGGCGGCTGCGTTTACGTCAATACCGGTTACGGTCTGGTGGCGCTGGACGCCTTCGGCGGCCGCAGCGTTTTTGAAAAGCACCCCGGCAACGTCGCGATGGAGCGAACCCGCTACCGCTACCGGGAGATGCGGGGCAAAATCGATGCGGCCACCGTCCACAACTCAATCATATACGCCGTCGCCTCCCCGGGGCTTCGCAAGTACGGGTTTGTCAGCGTCTGCCTGCGCAAACTGCTGGCCCTCGACGCCGGGACGGGGCGCGTAATCTGGGACTCCTACTCGCAGACCGGCCTGAACGAAGACTACTTCGTGTGCGGCTCTCCGGCCGTCTATTGCGACAGCGTCGTATTCCAGGTCCGCCGCATCGAAGGCATCCTGCTCAAGTACTATCTCGTCTGCGCCGACGCCAAAACCGGCGCGCTCAGGTGGCGCACCGCCCTGGCGGCCGCACCCCTTACCAGCCGCTATTACATCCGCCGCGAGGCCGCAAGCCTCACCGCCGTCTCCGGCAATATCGCCGTAGTGCAGTCAGGCTCCTCGACGATAACCACGGTCAACCTCGACAGCGGCCGGATCATCTGGGGCGTTAAGTACAACCGCGATTCCATCAATCCCGTTTCCGGCAACCAACTCCACGGCCCGTCCTACGGCCGGACATGGTGCGCCAATCCGCCGATGATCGTCGGCGACCGCGTCATCGTCAAGCCCGCCGACTCCTTCCGTATTATGTGCATGAGCATCGACGACGGTCGGCTGCTGTGGTCCAAAAAAGACCCCCGCATCGCCTACCTCGCCGGAATCGACGGCAACAGCCTCTTCGTCGTCGGCCCCGGCGTCGGCGAAATCGACATCATGACCGGCAAGACCCTCTTCGAAGACCAATACTCCACCGTTACCAAAAAAGGGCAGACGCAATATCGACTGGCCCCGCTCACCGGCCGCCCCGCGCTCGCCCGCGACGCGCTCTACATCTCGACCCGTACCTCGCTGTATCGCTTCGACCGCACCGCAAAAAAACTCAAAAAGAGTTTCGACTGGCAAGACCGCGACATGCTGCCCGGCAACCTGCTTATCACCGCCGACGGCTTTTTCGTGGCCAACTCCGAAGAAGTCGTCGCGTGCTACGTGCCCTCGGTCATCGGGGTCATGACCGAAAAACTCAAAAAAAATCCCGGCGACCCGCTGCTCCTGCTGCGCCGCGCCGTCGGGCTGCTGGGCTTCGGGCGCGCCGAAGAAGCGCTCAAGGATCTCAATCTCGCCCTTGAAAAAAGCGACCCGCGGCGGCAATACGCCGGGCGGCCCCTGCGCGAGACCGTTACGATCATGAAGGGTCTGTGTTACTCCGCTCTCGCCGACCAACAGACCGACCCCCGCAAGGCCGTCGAGATGGCGAAACTCGCCGTGCAGCACGCCGTCCGCCGCGACCGTATCGTCCTGACGACATGTGCGCTCGCCGACAAACAGGCCGCGCTCGGCGGCCAAGCCATGACGCAGGCAGTGGCCGGCCTCCAGAAAATCATCAAAGAATACCCCGACGAGATGATGCGGTTCGGAAACCACTTTGAGCAATCCGCGGCCTACTACGCCACCAACCGGCTGGCGGCGCTATTGCGCAAGCACGGCCGCGAGGGCTACGCGCCGACCGAGGGCGAAGCGCAAAAACTCTTCGACGCCGCGCTCTCGACCTCCTCGCGCAAAGACATGCTCGACGTGTGCAGGTTGTACCCCAACAGCATCGCATATCTGAAAGCGATTGTCTGGCTGACCGACCGCAAAAACGGCGTCGTCGGGCCCGGCTTCGAGGCTGCGGCCCTGCGAGTCGCCCTTAGCCGGTGCGCCGACACGCCCCTCTTCGCTCCGTGGCTGATTCGCCTCCAGCAACTCGCCCAAGACACCGGAGACCGCGAACTCGAAACCCGCACTCTCGAAAGGCTCGCCTCGCTGCCGCCCGAAACCAACGCCCCGATGGACGGCCGCGACGCCGCGGTCGCCGACTACGCCAAAAAACGCCTCGCCGAAATTGCCGACCTCGTCGCAAATGACGGCACGCAGGCAATCCTGCCCAAAGACTCCGTTCTTCTTTTCGAGGACAC
>JAUWEX010000136.1 GCA_030607235.1 Planctomycetota bacterium
GGCGACGATGCGGCCGCCGTCGCAGACGACGACGCTGTTGCGCGCGGGGCGGCCGTGCGGGTTTTCGTCGACGCAGCCGCAGGCGACGGCGATGTTGCGGCTGAGCGCGGCGATTTCGGGGAGTTTGGCGAGTCCGGCGCGGACGAAGGCTTTTTTCTCGACGAGGTCCATCGGCGGGAAGCCGTTGAGCGCGAGTTCGGGGAAGACCACGAGGTCGGCCCCGGATTTTTCGGCGCGGGCGGCGAAGTCGGCGATCTTCGCGTAGTTGCCTTCGATGTCGCCGACGCGTGTGTTGATTTGTGCGAGTGCGATTTTCATTTTCGTATCCGTAACGGGTCTAACTGAGTTCCGCGATAATCTCGGCGGCGGTAACGAATCGTACACCGGCGCGGGCCATCTCGTCAAGCGCGGCGCGGGCGGCGTCGGGTGAAACGGCGCGGACGGCGTCTTCGACGAGGATGACCTCGAGGCCCCGCGCGCGCAGGTACAGCGCGGCGATGCGGACGCAATAGTCGGTGGCGAAACCGAAGACGACGAGAGATTCGATTTTTTCGCGCTCGACGAAAGCGGCGAAGTTGGGGTTGTCGAAGATGTCGAGCGTGGGCTTTTCGAAGATTATCTGCGTCCCCGGGTCGAGCACGGGCGGCAGCGCGCCGTCGCGGGATTTTATCAGGAGATACGGGATGGTCGAGGTCTGGGGGATTTTGGCCTGGCCTTCGGTGCCGACGACGCAGTGCGGGGGGAAGTCGGCGAATTCGGGATCGTCGGGCGCGTGGGTGTCGACGGTGGAGAGCAGCCAGATGGATTTTTGGCGCGAGAAGGCGACGAGCCTTTCGAGATGGGCGACAATCTCCTCGGCGCCGGGGATGTAGAGCGCGCCGTCGGGGTTGACGAAATCGCGCTGTGTGTCGATGTCGAGAAACGCTGTGGTTTCGGGATTCACTTTTCGCTTTCGCAATAAAACGCCGGACGAAATATCCTAACTCGCAGGCGGCGGATATACAAGGACGGGATTTTTTCAAATCCGCGGATTTCGCAGATTTCACAGATTTTTTTTCTTTTTGTTTTTTTGTTTATCATTCCGAAGGGTCGGGTTATACTGGGGCGACTGGTTTGCAGTGGGGAGTTTTTGAGATGAAGATCACGATAGACGGAAGGGATGACATCCTTTCGACCGACAACGGTTACGCCATGGGCGAAATCCTCAAGCAGGTCGAGGCTTATCTGCTGAAACAGGGGCTTCGTTCCACCAACCGCAAACTCGACGGCAAAGAGATCGACAGACAGGACGCCGCCCTGCTGAAAAGTCCGGTGGACGACTTCGAGATGCTGGAGATCAAGACCATCGAGGTGCGCAAGCAAGCCCTGCGCGCGCTCAGCGAGGTGCGCTCGCACCTGCCCGGAATCATCCAGAAGATCAAAGGCGTCTCCGAGGAGATTCAGAGCGGCAACCTGATCCAGGGCTACAAGATGCTGGGCAGTTGCGCGGAGATGATGAACATTATCGTGCGCGTGATAGAGGAGGTGCGCTCGCTGATGGGTATCGAGATGAGCGTGCTCGAGACCAAGAGCGGTTCGGCGATAAAACTGCTCGAAGATGTCCGCGACGTCCTGAGGGAAACCAAGGCGGCGCTGGACTCGCACGACACCGTTACGGTGGCCGACCTGATGGAATACGAACTGGCGCCCAAGATCAACGGCTGGGACAGGGTCCTGGAGCAGTTGATCGAGAAGGTCAGTGGTTAAAACATTTTAAGATGTTGTATCCCACCGCAGAGCCGCCGAGGACGCAGAGATTTTTTCGATCTGGAAAATCAATGCCTTTCCGCCTCAGGCGGATTGTCCTTATCATCCAAACGCCTCAACCACGAGAAAAGTAAACCCTTCATATTATTATTGGAATAAGCAGCGTCTCCGATCTCGGCAGCAGGCCTCGCCTGCCTGTAAAATTGCACGGCTAGGGACACATCCCTTTCCGCCTGAGGCGGACGGCCTTGCGGCTTGCTTCCGAAGGAGGATACCCTTGTAGTTGCCCTTATCATCGAAGAGTCCGCCTTCAAAACAAGCAATCCCTTCAAGTCGTCCCGTCGCGGGGCTGATCCGCCTGAACTTCACCGACGACGCGATCGTCGTGAAGATACACCGCACGCTGGCGGCCAACGGCATAGTCTGCGATCTCGACGAGATGCGGGGGTACGTGGCCGCGAGGTAGCGCCGATTACGGAAAAACACGTTTCGCATTCATGGACCCGATGCGAAAAAAAGGCCCGCCGAAAGACGGGCCTTTTCGCTGCCGTTGAGTTAGTTCATCTTGAATCTCATCCTGCCCAGCAGGTCGTTTATCTGACTGAGGGCCGTGCCCTGCACGTCCATCGGGGCCTCGAACACGACGCGGTACATGTACTTGTCGCCGCGCTGGCCGAGAATCACGTAGACCTTGTAGCAGGTCTTGTTGTCCCTGGAATAGGAGGTCATCTCGATGGCCGAAAGATTGCCCACCTTGGCGTTGAGATTGACGTCGTTCTGTTTGGGGCGCGGCACTCCTTTGAGGTTTTTCATGGCGATTTTGCTTCGGTCGCTCAATTTCGACGGCTGCGGCCCGCCGGTGATCGTGCCGGAGATACCCAGGATATCGTTGCCGATATTGATGCCGGTCCCGCTGGAGTTTTCGATGAGCGCCCACGAGGGATGATAGCCGTCGGCGCGCACGAAATTGCCCGGGAAGACGAATGACGTCTTGGGCGGCGTCGGCAGGAGGATTTTCGACAGGACAAAAGACTCCAGGAACATTTTTGTCTGAGTTTTCTGCGCTTTGACCAGGTAAGCGGGTGAGAGTATGACTATGCCCACCGCCCTGCCGTTGCCGACGAGACAGAAATAACGGCCGATGCGGCCGGTGAAGTCTTCGGGCATCTTTGCGGTCTTTTCGTAGAGTTTCAGGCCGCCGAAGTTCCTGGAAGGCCCGGGCGCGGAGGCCTGGAGCCAGCCCTGCGTTATGTTGGCGATCATGCGCCGCATACATCCCTCGATCTGGTCGGGCTGCAAGCCGGGGGGGATGTGGGTAACCGTAAAGCAATAGGCCGTCTGCATGCCGACTATATCGGCGAGCGTGATTACGGTGGCGTTGTCCGTTACGTCGGTGCGCTGCAACAGCCACGCCGCGGACGGGCGCGAAAAAACGATGCCGCGATTTTCGTCTTTGTAGGCGTCGTTTTTCAGGTACTCGTCGGCGACGAAATCCCTGTCAGCGCCGGATTTGGACCGGGCCTGGGCTTTGTTCACCGCCCGGGTGCTGATCGGGAGGTTGTTGTAGCGGCAGTACCTGATGTCGTTGACACGGTCTCCGTCTTCGTAATCCTCCACGTAATAACTCACGTCAAGACCGCCTTCGCCCTGAAAGACCATCTCGCGCAGGGTCTGCTTCTTGCCGTCGATTTTGATCTTCGCGGCCTTTTTGTAATCGCAGGTTATGGGATCGCTCCGCATCTCGCAGAGGTCGTAAGCAACAATCTGGCCAGGCAGATGCTGCCGTAGGTTGTAGTCGAGATTGACGATGTCGGCGGCGGCGAATTTCGGCAGCGCGCGCGGCAGCGAGTCGATCCTTTTGGCCTCCAAGATGTATTTGGCGACGGAGTTGTCGAAGACGGTGTGCTTCATGAAGGTCTCGCCTCGTTCGCTATTGAACACAGCGTAATTTTCGACCTTGTATCGGCTGGTTTCGGCGAGGTAAGAGAAGGCGACAAGCATGTAGTCCGTGCCGGTCTGGGCGCGGCGGGTGATGGATATCTTTTCGGTGCCGAACGCCGCCTCGTAGACCTCCTCGAAGAGGTAGTTGGTCTTGGCGGAGAATTTGAACTGGCTGACGGTAAAATGTTTCGAGCCAACCTTTTTGCCCTCGGCGAAAACGGCCTCCCAGCGGTCCACCACAACCTTGAGGTTCACGAAAGCGAACTCCGGCTTCGGCGGATCGGCGACCGGTTTCTCGGGAGCGGTAAAAACGGGGGCCGCGGCGATGAGGGCGAGGACAAACGCGAGCGAAATAATTCTGCATAGTTTCATGATAAAAACTCTCCTGCAACCACAAAAAATTTGTCAGCGCGCGGATTCCGCCGGCATTATACCTCCGCGCCCCTCATAAAGCAACCGCATCCCGGCGTCCCAGGGTCATTCGTCGAGCTAGGGACACATCCTCCTTCGGAAGCAGGCCGCAAGGCCGTCCGCCTCAGGCGGAAAGGGATGTGTCCCGTCGCGGCATCCCGGCGTCCGTAATTTTTTACGGCTCCGCGGCGCGATTATTCAACGCCGGCGCGCCGAGAAGGGAAACTGAGCGCGGCGCAGACGCTATTGACAGAACCGGCGGGGGCTGGTATATTTATCGTGAGGGCACAGGAGAAGCCCCGCACATTCAATCGAACGAGGTGAGACATGTTCAGGAAACTCTTTCTAGCACTGTTCGCGGCGGCGATACTGGCCGCGCCCGGATGTATTTACCTCAACAGCGAACACAACAAGCAACTGCTCGGCAAGATGCACCGCGACTGGATCGAGGCGCAACTCGAATTCGACAGGTGGTTCTTCGGCGTCCCCGAATAGCAAGCCGTAATTCCCCGCAAAAAAACGCAAGCCGCTTTCCTGCGAAACGGCTTGCGTGTGGTTTTCGCCCCCGCCCTATTTAGAGCCCCTAACAAAACGAGTTTTCTGCTGCGACCGGCTGCAAAGAGCGTCCGCAGCGTTCTCGGGGCCAAATCTCCTCAACAAC
>JAUWEX010000031.1 GCA_030607235.1 Planctomycetota bacterium
GATTGAGCGATTGATATTCTGGTACGAGACGCTTCCCTGGCATCGCAGTACAACGGCGGATCCCATTATTGAACTGCGGATTACACGTAATGCGTATTCGAAGGAGACTATTGAGGCAATAGGACGTTTTCTCAATGCTTCCGGGCAAGAGGAAGATAGAGTGCATTCTATTTTGCAGTTTGCGTTACTTTGCATTCTTGAAAGTATCAGTTACACTCGAAAGGACGGACAATATCTCCGCTGGGATTATCGCGCTGGACGCCGGCAAGGTAAAAAGCGCTTCGACAAAGGCACAATTTTGAGTTTCGATACGGCGATGAAACACAAATTGCGTGAAATTGTTACGGATTTGCGTTGTGCCGAATCGCCCGAAAGTTTGTTTCCCGTTGTAAAGCACAAAGCGGACGTGCGACTCTATGAAGATTCTTGTCTTAATATATTGCCGAATCTCCATTCCGAGTCATATGATTGCCTTATTACCTCGCCGCCATATTGTAATCGTTATGATTACACGCGTACATATGCACTGGAACTTGCCATGCTCGGTGTTGGTGAAAAACAACTTCTTGAACTCCGACAAACGATGCTAAGTTCTACTGTGGAGAATAGAGAAAAGGATCTGCTTGCGCTGAATCAAGAATGGAGACGAGCCATCATTGCTGCCGACGAACATTTGTTGCTGCAAAACATTCTTGCATATCTTGACTCGCAAAGAGAAAACGGCCTACTCAACAATAGGGGAATCCCGCGCATGGTGCGCGGCTATTTCTACGAGATGGCATGTGTTATTTTTGAGGCGGCCAGGCTACTGAAGAGAGGGGCTCCTCTTATCATGGTCAACGACAACGTTCGATATGCCGGGGCAAGCATTCCCGTTGATATCATCCTTTCGGATATTGCCGATCAGTTGGGTTTTATAACGGAAAAAATTCTGGTGCTTCCGAACGGCAAAGGAAACAGCAGCCAGCAAATGGGCGCACATGGACGTCAACCTCTACGTAAATGTGTATATATTTGGCGAAAGGCATAATTGATGGCAAAACCACATTTGCAGCACCTTAAATACGCTAAGAGACTTGAAACTGCTTACGAGGCTGTTCGAGCGGGATTTGTGGCGCTTGCTCTTGAAAAAAATCGTCGTGCGACACCTTTTGTGGCTCAAGCCCGCGCATTGAAAACAGCGGCAGGCAAAGCAAAATCGCCCGCTGGTCTTCTTAGGATTCCAGAGATTAAACCAGCCTTACTGACAGCATCGGGAGTATCCGACAAGGCAACAAATCACCTCCAAGATTCGGATAAACGGGATGCCGTTCAAGGTCTTATAAAAAATTTCCTCGAGCCGGCAGGCGCCGGTTTTGTTGAGGAACTCGTTTTTCGTTTTTTATTAACACGGGGCGATACGCTTGGGGGCTCGATGCGCAATATAGGCGGATTTATGGCGCAAAAAAAACTTACACGTGCCATTATTGCTTACTTGAGACTTGCAGGACATCAGTGTCAGTGGTTGCACAGTGAAACTAAAGAGTGGAATGAGTTGCCGGAGGCTGATACCGATGTGGAATTAACCTTGCGCGGTCTCTGCTGGAATTCCAAAAAAGGCCCCCGCACGCTTCTCTACAATCTGACAGTTCCGTTTTTTAGAAATAACGTGGATTTGGTATTACTCAACTGCTCCGCCCAAGACGCGTTACCTGAAATCATCAAGACACCAAGCATTTACATGGCACTTGGCGAACTTAAAGGCGGTATTGACCCGGCAGGGGCTGATGAACATTGGAAAACGGCGCGAACTGCGCTTAATCGTATTCGCGATGCTTTTGAAAAAAAGAAGCACAAACCTCACACCTTCTTTATTGGCGCGGCTATCACAACCAAGATGGCCACAGAGATCTGGGACATGCTCAAGAAAGGCATTCTTGCAAACGCCGGGAATTTGACCGACGATGATCAGATTGCGTCAATTTCACAATGGTTATGTTCTATTTAAAAACGTGGAACCCGCCCAATAAATAGAAAACCAACGCTGTTTGTTTCAAAAGGAATTGTGCAAATTTATTATGGGCGTGTTTTGGTGCTGATGTTACAGAAAAGGGGACTCTTGGTTTTCCCCTGTGTTCTCTGCGTCCCGCCACAAATCTCGTCGGGCAAGTTCACGTGAATTCGTGGTTCCAAAAAATCTGCGAAATCTGCGGATAGAAAGAAATCACATCGCGAATCCGCGCACAAGATTTGTCAGTGGGTGGAAGCGAAGCGCCCCGCGCGATAGCGCGTAGCGAGCGGGTTTTGCAATAGGTGGCTACTCCCCGCTTGGGAGCAGGCCCTGCCTGCTTTTTTTGAATTCGTGAAGTGTGTGCAGCACGATCTTCGCTTCCGGCGCGATCGCCGCTTCCAGCCTCCTCAGCACGCCGGCCAGTTCGTCCGCGTCGCGCGCGTGAACCATCGTGTAGAGGTTGTACGACCAGTCCGGCGCGGTCTCACGCTCGTAACAGTGGCTCACCTCGTCGAACTCCGCCGCCGCCGCGCCCGCGCGCTCGATATCGTTTTTAGGCACCAGCCACGCCGCCATCGCGTTCGCGCGCCAGCCCGCCTTGTGGTAATTTATCGACGCACCCACGCGCTTTATCATGCCGTCGCGCTGCATTTTCCGCAGTCGCGCGACGAGTTCGTCCTCGCTCACGCCCAGTTTTTGCGCGGCCTCGCGCCAGGGTCGCGCCTTCGCGGGCAGGCCGTCGTCGAGCGTGCGGATGATTTCGATATCGCTACACATCGCCGCGCTCCCCGGTCATATCAAGGCGCACACGGAGTTTGAAAATCTTCTTCGCGGGAAACGACGCCACCGGCAGGCCGATTCGTTCGCCGAGATCGCGTAGCGTCGCCTCCATCTCCCCGCGCGTCTCCGCCGCCAGTGTGAACCATACGTTGTACCGCTCCCCGCCGTCCTCCGCGCCGCGCAGGTAACAGTGCGACACGCCGGGCAGCGCGCAGATTGCGGCGGCGATTTCGTCGACGAGTTTTTCCGGCGCGGCCACCGCCGCCAGCGTCGTCGCACGCCCCAGGCGGGCCTGGTTGACGACCGGGCCGATCCGTCGTATCAGGCCCGCCCGCATAAGCGCGTTTATCCGGCGGAGCAATTTGTCTTCGGTTGTTCCGATTTCTGCGGCGAGCGCCGCGTAGGGCCGCGTCTCCAGCGGCAGCTCGTCCTGCAGGCGCGTCAGGATATCTCTGTCGATTTTGTCGAGACCGCTCATTTCTCCCCGCCCGGTACGTAGGGGCACATGGTTTCCTCGCCGAGGAAATCGCCGCTCTCCGCCACGGCGCGCGCCCGGCAGCCGCCGCAGACCGCCCGGTATTCACAGACCCCGCACTTGCCGCCGAGCAGGTCGGGGTCGCGGAGTTTGCGGAACAATTCGGAGGTGCGCCAGATTTGCGAAAATTTTTCGTCGCGTATGTTTCCGGCGCTGCGCGGGAAATACCCGCAGGGCATCACCTCGCCGCCCGCCGAGACGAACGCGAAGTGCCGCCCCGCCAGGCAGCCCCTCGTCCGCGCGTTCAGGCCGAAATTTTCGCGGTTGACCGCAAGCCCCTCCCGCCGCGCCTCCTGCCGCAGGACGCGGTAGAACTGCGGCGCGCAGGTCGGCTTAATCTGCAATCGGCTGGTGCGCGCAAGGTTGTATATCGTGTGCATCGCCGCCTCGTATTCGTCGCGGTCGAGCAGTTCGCCGCGCATCTCCCATGCCGAGCCGGTCGGCACGACGAAAAACGCGTGCCACGCCACCGCGCCCATCTCTTCGGCCAGCCGCAGTATCCGCGCCATGTCCGCGACGTTGCGGCGCGTGAAGGATGTGTTTATCTGGAAGGGCACGCCCGCGTTGCGCAGTGTTTCCGCGGCGCGCATCACGGACGCGAAACTTCCCTCGCGGCCGCGGAACGCGTCGTGCTTTGCGGCCTCGCAGCCGTCGAGACTCAGCGACACGCGCGCGATGCCGCTGTCGATAATTTTTTTTGCGACGCTTTTATCGACGAGCGAGCCGTTTGTCGCCAGCGCCATTGCCAGTCCCATTTCTTTGCCACGGCGGGCGAGTTCAAAAATATCG
Organism: Planctomycetota bacterium; assembly: GCA_030607235.1. Taxonomy (GTDB): domain Bacteria; phylum Planctomycetota; class B129-G9; order B129-G9; family B129-G9; genus JAUWEX01. The sequence continues at coordinate 4,095 of JAUWEX010000031.1, forward strand.
GCGCGCATCAGCGGCTCGCCGCCGCTCAGGATGACCGTGCACGGGTTGAGCGCGGCGATGTCGGCAAGCAGTGCCTCGGCCTCGGCGGTGGTGAGTTCGTTTCGCGCGTCCGCCTTAGGCGGATTTCCGGCGCGGCAGTGCAGGCAGTCGAGGTTGCACGCCGCCGTCGTCTCCCACGCCACCAGGCGCGGTAGAAATTCGCCTTCGGATTTATGCGGTGTCGGTTTCATTTTTTCGTCAGCGGATTTCCTCGTCCGTCAGGTAGCACGCGGGTTCCTCGGCCCAGATGTCGCCGCTTACCGCCTCGGCCCGCGCGCGCATCCCACCGCGGCAGGCGTCGAAAAACCGACACGTCGCGCAGCGCCCCTTGATGTGTTCCTTGCGCCGCCGCAGTTCGGCCAGCAGCGAATTGTCGGGGTCGTTCCAGATTTCGCTGAAGCGCCGCTCGCGCACGTTGCCCAAAACGTGTGTCCGCCAGAACTGGTCGGGAAAAACGTCGCCGGTGCAACCCACGCAGCCGATGCGCTCGCCCGAGGCGTTGCCGCCGTTGGCGCGCAGCAGGCGCAGGGTTTCCGCGGCGCGCACCGGGTCGGCATCGCGCTGTTGCAGGTAAAGATAGACGCCGTCGGCGGGGTTGTCGACGGTGAGCACCTCGGTTTCGGGATTGTGCGCGGCCAGGTCTTCGGTCCGGCGGAAGATCGTCTCGACCGCGCGGCGCATTTCGTCGTGCGGCAGGTCGTCGCCCGCCATCGCACGGCCCGAGTAGACCAGGTGGTAGACGCACAGGCGCGGGATGCCGTTGTCGCGTACCAGGTCGAAGACGTTGTCGAGGTCGCCGACGGTGCGGCGCGACAGTGTGAAGCGCACGCCGACGCGCACGCCCGCGTCGATGCAGTTGCGTATGCCGCCGAGCGCCTTGCGGAACGCGCCCGGCACGCCGCGAAATTCGTCGTTGGATTTTTCCAGCCCGTCGAGGCTCACCCCCGCGTAGGCGAAGCCCGCCTCGCGGATTCGCTCCGCCGTTCGCGGCGAGAGCAGCGTGCCGTTGGTCGACAGGACCGGCCGCAGTCCGCAACTCGCGGCGTATGCGCCCAGTTCCACGATGTCTTCGCGCATCAGCGGCTCGCCGCCCGAAAAGAGCAGCACGCGCACGCCGAGGTCGGCGAGGTCGTCGATGAGCGCGCGCGCTTCGTTGCCGGTGAGTTCGTCTCGCGCCGGTGCCGCGCCGGATTCGGAGTAGCAGTGCGCGCAGCGCAGGTTGCAGGCCGACGTGCAGTTCCACACGACCACCGCCGGGGCGATTTTGCCGTCGGCGGATTCGCGTCCGCCCGTTGTCGCGTCCGCATTAGGCGGATAGCGCATCGCGTCCGACGGGCCTGCCCGCCCGCAAAGCAGTCTGGTGATACTAATCATAATCCGTTCTCGATATCGGCGGGCAGTCCGCCTCATGCGGACCGCAGCCAAGTCTTTTTCCCACAAATTTCAAAACCCGCTCCTTGTTTTTCACCTTGCGGCGAAAAAACGCAGCCGCTTTAATCTTCGCCAGTAGGTGGCAGCAAGCGCCTCTGCCGTCGAAGGGCGGCAGACAGCGAGCGGATGCTGGAATAAGTGAATACTGCCCTATTGCCTCCGGGCGTTGCCCGGTCGCGCGCGATATTCATTCTCTAAAACGCTCATCAGGATCACGTCGTGAAACGCGCCGTCGCAGAAATATCCGTCCCGCAGTACGCCCTCCCTGCGGAATCCGTTTTTCTCGTAATATCGAATCGCCTCGGCGTTGAAATCGAACACGCCGATGCCTATGCGGTGCAGGCCCATCTCGCCGAAGGCGTAGTCCAGCAACAGCCGCATCGCCTCGCTGCCGTAGCCGCGGCCCAGGCAATCGCGCTCGCCCAGGATCATGCTCACGTCGGCGCAACGCCACGGCTCGGTTATCCGCAGCAGCCCCGCCTCGCCGATGGGGCGGTCGTCTTCGGCGAGGACAACCGTGAACCAGCGGCGATTCCCGTCGGCGACTACGCCGTCGAACCATTCTTCGATAGACGCCTCGTTGTGCGACTGCGTAACTCCGACTCTGCGCCGGAGGTCCTTGTCGGCGAGCCACCGCCGCACGTGCGGCAGGTCCGCCCGCGTCATCGTCCGCAGGTACAGCCGCTCTCCGTCGAGTCTGATTTCATCCGCCATATTTTTCGTTACTCACTTTCACGTCAAGAACGCCGGGCCAGTTTGTCCGCCAGCATCGCCACCAGGCCGCCCAGGAAGATGTAGCCGATGACGACCTGCACGCTGACCACGATCGCGCCGGCGGAGGTAGCCGCGTGGATGTCGCCGAAGCCCAGCGTCGTGAAGGTTACGAGGCTGAAGTAAAAGTACGTCAGGAAATTGCCCGCGGCCAGCGAACTGGTAATCTCGATCATCGACGGGAAACACAGGTAAATCAGCGCGAAGAGCACCGCGATCATCTGCGACCACGCTGCCCACAGCACCCAGTTGCGCCCGCAGTCCGACGTAATCCCCCACAGCCAGTGCCACGCGGGACGGCTCTTGCGCACCGCGTCGAGGTATTGCTCGTCGGCGATGTAGCGCTTGAACAGCGGCGCCTCCCATGTCGGCAGCGCCGAGGCGTCGGTGTGGTACATCGTCGTCGCCAGCCACATCACGTTCAGGTTCGGCGTCGCGTCGCATTTGTACCATTCCGGCACGAACGCCCGCCCCGCGCACCGGCGCATCAGGAACAACATCACCAGGTCGACGAGGCGCGTTGTTGTGCGTCCCACGGCGAGCAAGGCCTTCTTGATGCCCGCCGGATAGCGGCGGTTACAGGTGTAGAGCGGGTTGAGGAAACTCGTTATCTTGTCGCCCTCTGCCACGTTGCAGCGCGCAAAGGTCGCGCCGCGCAGGTCGGTCGACCACATCTTCGCGCCGGCGATGTCGCAGAAATGAAACCGCGCGCCGGAGAGATTCGAAAACGCCAGCAGCGCGCCGCGCAGGTCGCAGCGGCGAAACTGCGCCAGTTCGAGATTCGACAGGCTGATGTCCGCGCCGGAGAGGTCTTCCTCGAAAAACAAAATCCCGCGCAGGTCGCGGAAGTTGGTCTGCCGGGTCTGGTGTACGTAGAAAAAGTCCGGGAACGTCAGTTCGTGCCCGCTGAACTTGCCGGTGATAGAGGCGAACGAAAGCGTCTTGCCGCTGTGGGTGTCCTTGTTTTTCGACGCCCGCAGGCGCGAGGTGATCTCGGCGCGGAAGACCTGGCCGGGGCGCGTGAGCCAGCGCGCGCGCAGTTCCAGCGCCAGCGTGCGGCGGTACTGCACGCGGTCGTTGAAGTCCTGCGGCACGATCTCCGGCCTCTGCCGGTCGTCCAGTTGCATCAGACTGGCGAGGTACTCGTGGCGTTCGTCCCAGAACTCCACGGCCTTGTCCTCGGGAATCTCCTCGTCGCGCAGCCGGTAATCCTCGGCGACGGCGACGTGCCTGCGGCAGATTTTGCGGAATCGTTTTTTTAATTCTCTGATTGTCTCGGCGCGCCTGTCGGATATGGCCGGATCGGGCATGGCGTTGTCCCCCTGCAAAAGCGAATCACGCGCGCAGTTTACCACGCCGCCCGCCCCCGCGCAACCGGGGCGTCATTGGGCGGGATAGGCCATGAGCATCTTTTCGAGTTTCGCGCGGAATTCGTCGCGCAGACCCGGCGGGCTGAGCAACTCGGCGTCGGCGGCGAATTTCAGGAGAAACCGAAACAGCCACGGCCGCCCCGACGCGCTTATCCGCAGCACCTCGCGCCCGTCGGGCAGCGCGCGAACTCGTTCGGCGCTCAACGCCTCGCGCACTCGCCGCGCCGTCCACGGCGCAAACGCGATCTCGCAGATGATGTGATCCTTTTCGGGCCTGTAAATCTCGCCGCGCCATCGCTCGCAATCCAATCGTCTCGGCGGAGTGAATTTCTCATCGGTGATCTCGACCGAGCGTATCCGGTCCAGACGGAACATCCGCTCGGCCCGCCGCAGGTGGCAGTCGCCCGCGAGATACCACTCGCCCGCGTTCTCCACCACCGCGTAGGGCGAGACCTTGCGGCGCGTCATCCCACCGCGCGCCACGGAGTAGTATTCGATGACGACCTTGCGGTTCCCGGCGATGGCGGCGCGCAGGTCCTCAAGGGTCGCGCCGCGGAATCGCCGCTTGTCCGCCGAGGCGACGTGCGTCGGGTCGGAGTGCATCGTCTCTTTGATTTTTTTCGCCAGCGACTTCGCCGCGCCGTCCGCCTCATGCGGATCGGGCAGCGCCTCGAGCAGCAGGCTCAGGCTCATCGCCTCTCTCGGCGTCAGGCGCGTCGGCGAGGCCATGTGCGCGGCGCACTTCAGCGTAATCTCGACGCCGTTGCGCACGTATCCGACGTAGTCGTCGGGCAGGTAGGGCGGCACTCCGCACATCAGTGCGCGGTTCAGGTAGTCCTCGACCGCGACCTCGCCGCAGCCCATCAGTTGCGCCAGTTTCGCGGTGGTTATCCCGGGATTGCGCTCGACCAGCGAAATCAGCAGCAGGATGTTGTTGATGTCTTTGGTGTCCGCGGCCATCACGCGCTCCCGCCGTAACTTTCCAGCGCGGCTTCGAGCGTCTCGCGCGCCATCTTCACCAGCGCGGGCGGCGAGACGATCCGCGCGCACTCGCCGAACTTCAGCGCCCACCGCACCAGCGCCTGCGGGTCGGTCGCGCGGACTTCCAACTCGCCCCAGCCGTCGTCGCGCAGACGGAAATCCTCCCGCGCCGCGCCCGCGCCAGCGCGGTAACTGGTCTCGATCATCCACGCCACGTCGGGGTGAAACTCGACCCGCGCGGAGATATGTTCGTCGTCCGCCTCATGCGGATCGCTGAGTTGCCACTCCGGCAGGCCCACGTAAGCGCGCACGTCGAAGTCGGCGGGAATCT
>JAUWEX010000006.1 GCA_030607235.1 Planctomycetota bacterium
CCTCAAGCCTCACGCCTCACGCCTATCAAGCCGCTTCGTGCCATTCGCGCCACGCCGCCACCTTCGCGGAGACGCTGACCTTGATGCCTTCCGCCAGCGGTTCCGGGCGGCTGAAGTTGGTGATGGAGAAGTCGGCGTCGGGGCCTTCGCCGTCTGCGCGGTCGAGCACCAGCAGCGACACCTGCGAACTGGTCAGGAAGGCGTTTTTTATCGCCTGGAACGCCGGATCGTCCGGTTTCCAAAGCATCTCCCATTCCACGCCGCAGGTCTTCAGCGTCGCCACCTCGGCCTTCCAGCCCTTGTTGCCGCGCGTGGTCACGTCTGCGCTGTCCGCCTCGAGACTGAGGGTAACGTCGATCGCGTTTTCGATCTCGGTCGTGGCGATTACACCGGCCGATCCGAAATACAGTTTCGCGTTCATGCCCAGCGGGATAAGTATCGGTTCTGACATTTTTCGAGCCTCCTGTTATTTTCCGATGCTGTCTTTTAAGTAGTCCGGCAACTTCTTTTGTCCCGCAAGATTCGCGGGCGACATAAAAGGTCTTTTCCTCAGGTGTCTTTTTATCGTTACCTTTTTGCCGTCCTTTTTCCGTTTAACCTTCCTGGCCCACGTCCCGCCTTCTTCGAGCAGTTCCGGCATCGTCTTGCCGGACACCTCCGATTTGCTCCTGAGTCTCTGTGGCCCGATGACGACGTTTTCGCGCAGTCGATCGTAGGAGTAGAAAATCAAACCCTTCAGGTGCCCGGCATGGCTGTGCGGGGGGCCGCCCGCCGCCGAGACGCCCTTGCGCTTTTTTATCGAGTTGCGCGCGACCTTCCTGACGTAGCCGCCAAAATGCGACAGTGCCTTGCGGATGCCTCTGCTCTTGGCCTTGAGCAGCTCGGAGCGGTCGAAGAAGTATTTTGTAACCTTGAACTTGACCACAACCGTTACGCCGACTCGCCGATCACGATCATCTCGTACTGACCGTCAAGGCTGCCGGGGTCGATTTCCAATTTGTCGCCGGTGTCCGCCACCACGCTGTATCCGTTCGCGTCCGCGCCTCCGACGGCGTAGAAATATCCGGCCTTGATTTCCTGCGAACCCGCCAGACCGAACGGGCCGGTTCCCCAGCCGCTGCTTGACGCAGGGGCAACCACGATCACGCAATCCGTCGGCGTGTCGAGTTTGTCGCTGGTGTTGGCAATCACAAGCGCCTTGATCTTGGCGAACGTAACGGCGTTGCCTTCGCGGTCGGTGAACCCGCCGGCCATGTCAATCTCGATCGGCGTGTCGGCGGACAGCGCGCCTTTTTTCGTGGCGTAGACGTTGGCCTTGCCAGCGCCCGCGCCGCCCTCGAAAGATGCCTTGTAGGATTTGTTGACGCCGCCGCTCAGTGACTGTTCGATGCCGTTGGCGTCGGCCTGCGAGAAGATCGCCTGCGCGGCGATTTGCAGTTTCGCCTGGAATGTCGTGTAAGCCATGTCTCGTTACCTCATAATTGTCTGTCGATACGTGATGGTCAAAACGCCCGTGAAGACGCGGTGTTCCTGCAAGTGCGCCGCAGAGTACACGGGCTCGTTCGCGGAATTCAGCCACTGCGCCGACGGGACTTTCTCCAGAATTCGCCCGCGCAGGTAGTCGTCGATCTCGTCGACCAGGCCGCAAAGATCGGCGACTTCAGCCTCCTGGTCTTTTTCGATCTTCTTCTGGACGGCGATGTCGATCGCCAGATCGTATTGCGCTGTCGCCCGCGATGCCATTTCGGAACTGGACGATTTTGGAATCACCGTTACACACGCGCTTGCGAGTTCCTCAGGCGTGAACTTCGGCCACACGCTTCGTGTCGGCGCAAACTCCATCGAGAACTCGCCCCGCGCCAGTTCGGCCGCCATTGCGTCCGCTATGTTTGTTATCCTGCTCATGCCTCGCCGATGTCCTTTGTGTGTATCCGGTACGTCAGACGGTAATCGTCGCTCCAGCGCCAGCAGCCCTCGCCCCCGAAATTCGCAACCTGATATTTGCGTCCGTCTGAAACCACCAGGTCGTCGACCTTCGGCGTCATACCGAGTTCGCTCGCAAGAATTAGAAAGTCCCGCGCGTCCGTCTCGATTGTGAATCCGGATTCGTCAACGGACTCGAATGACGTCTTGCCGACGGTCGCGTTTACTATCCAGGTCGTGTCGCCGCGCCGGTACTCGGCCGGGCTGGAGGCGTGTGCTACCCGTTGCGCCTCCAGCCACACAGCCGCTTTTTTGAGCAAATTAGCCATGACGTTAGACGGTGCTCAACGTGCCGCCGTCATTGGCGACAACGCGCCACTTGGCTGCATCGCCGACGGAAACCGCCGCGAGCAAAACGGTGTCGCCCGCGTCGTCGAGCGTGATGGTGTTGTTGCCGGTCTGGTTGATCGCGGAGGCCGCTGTGATAGCGCAGTCGCCGCCGTCCGTGTCGAGACAGAGCAGCAACTGTTGACCGACATAGGACGGATCGGCCAGCGTCCTCGTCTCCGCGTCGGCCGTAACGAGCGCGCAGTGCCCGGAGTTGGCGACTGGAATCGCCTCGCCGTCACCGGGATCGGCGATGGCCGCGCTGAGCGCGTTGTGAATGGTCGCGCTGACCGTTACGCCGAAGAGCCGCACGTTGACCGTCTCGTCGGTCGCTCCGGCGGCTGCCGTGCCGAAGCCCATGAACGTGTTGCCGCTCGCGTTGGTCGTCGCGCAGCCGGTTCCGGCGGTGCCGTTGTACGGATTGCCGTCGGCATCCCAGTAGAGCGCCGCGCCGGAGTTGATTTCCAGATTGGCCTTCACGACTCTGAACAGACCGACGACGGCGAGCGACCCGAGCGCATTCGCCGCAATCGGCGTCCTCGCAATCCCCACCAGTCCGTTTTGCACGACCACTTGTCCCGCCGCGATATTCACGGAAGGCGTGTAGTCGATCACTTCTCCGCGTTGAATGTATATTGCCTGCATTGCTGCCTCCTTGTTTGTTATGCCTCGCCTTTGCTTTTCAGGCCGCCGCGCGGGTCCTGAAGCGCGACGCCGAAATCGTGATAACCGCGCATCTTCACGCCGAGCATGTTGAAGTCCGCCTCGGCGGTCTCGATGACCGGCGACTCGTTGCCATGCAGGAACGCCACCTCGATCACCGGCAGGTCGTTGGGGTCGGCCAGCAGGTGCCAGGCCTTGCCGGAGTTGCCGGGATACTTCGCGTTCGAGAGATAGCGGCTCACCTCCGCGCGGTACTTGCCGACGTGCGGGTTGGCGACGGGGTACTTCGCATTCGCGGTTGTGTCGCGGATTTCGAGCGACTTGTTCAGCTGCGTGGCCATCGCGCTGAGCGACGGCGGCACGAGCACTATCGCAGCCATGACGCCGATGGGCTTGCCTTCCGAGTCCACCTGCTCCATGAAAGCGGTCTCCGCCTGGCTCAACCCGTCGATGCTCAGCACGGTGCCTGCGCCGGAGATGTAGTTTTTGTTCGCGGCCTTGAAGAAGTCGGCGTTGTTCATGAAGATGCTCCAGAACACGTCGTTGATCTTGAGACCGCTGCCGCGACCGAGTTTGCGCGGCACGAGCGTAATCGCGCCCAAGTCGTCGTTGATGATGTCGCGCCGGTCGATGCTCAGCATCAGGCCGAAGGTGTCGGCCTTGTTGGTGAAGGTCTCCTCGCCGAGCGTGCCGTGTTTGAGTTCCCCGCCGGGCGCAACCAGTTCGTACTGATCCGCGCCGATCAGGCGGTAACTCGTAATCGTCTTGAAGTCGGGCACGTTGCGGATCGCGCAGATGTTGCGCCACGTGCGTTCCACCGCGTAGAAGCCGTCGAGCAGGAATTTGTTCGCCACGTTGGAGAGAATGCCGCCGATGTCCACCGTCGAGAGACCCGCCTTGACGTCGCGACCGAACGCGAAGCGCATCACCTCGCGGCTTGCGCGGAATGATCGACCCGTGTAGCCGTTCGCCCACGCCGCCTCCAGGAAAAGTTCCTGCAGGCCCATCCCGCGAAATCGCCGCGACGCGCAGTCCAGGACTTCCGCGTCGTAGTGCTTCTCCGGCTGGTTGAGTTTTTCGGCCAGGACACACGCGGCTTCCAGAACCAATCCCGTTACGGGGGCCTCGCTTCGCTGCATGATGTCCGGGGTCTTCGGCCGGTCGGCGCGCAGGACGTGGAGTTCGCACTGCATGGCGCTCCAGCCTTCCCTGATGGCCTTTACCTCAATCTCGTCGTGTTTGCCCGCGCATATTCTGCGGACGCCCGCTATGCGTTCGGTCTCTGCCGCAGCCTCCGCGCGCATCTGCGCGGCGATGTCGGTTTTCACTTCGGTTGTCTCCTGCTCAATGACCTGAGCCTCGGTGTCTGGATTAATCTCGCCCTCCGTGGCATTCGCCGCCACGCGCGCGCTGGTCTCGCCGTCCGCGCCCAAGTCCACGAAACTTATCTCGCCGAGCGTGGCCTTGCGCACGATGTTCAGAGGCCCGCTCCACTCGCGGCCGTTCACGACGGCCTTCTGGCCCTCGCGGATGAACTCGGCATCTTCGACGCTCGCGCCGATGCTCGCCTGCCAGGGGAAGCCGTTACGCGATGAAATAATTACCTCCTTGGCCGCGCCGGTGTCGCGCGAGACAACTCCGCCAGCGACGAGTTGCCCGTTCTCGATGGTGATGGCATCGGTGTGGCCGACTCCCTGCGCGGCGTCGTGTCCCATGCGGATGGGCCGGTTCGGCGAGGGGATGCTCAGGCCGGAGAGTTCCAGGATGACTGGATAACGCCAGCCGCTCAACCTCATCGGCCCGCCGGTGTAGGCAGTCATCGAGAAGCGCGGCAGCCCGGCGGGCTTGCCGTCGACCTCTGCCGCAGCCTCGATCCATTTCGGCGCGCATGCGAATATCAACTTTTGAGTCATGTTACTTCTCCTGTGAAGATTCGTTTTCGTCGTCGTTAAATTTCGTATCGTTGGAGGATGTCGCGGCGCTCGCCACGCTCAACCCCAGTTCTTTCGTAAGCGCCACTTCCTTGCCGCGCTGTCGTAACTCCGCTTCCCAGTCGCGGCCTCGGCGCGCGAATTCCTCGGCAAGTGTGGTGGTGTGGTTGCGCAGCCGCGTCTCCTGCGCCTTCGCCTCCTTCGCCGGGTCAACGTGCTCGTGCCCGTCCCAGAACCACTGGTGTGTCGCGCCGGTGATGTTGCTCGCGGTCAATCCCTGCCTGACGTATTCCGGTATGAGTGTCGCCTCCGCGAGCCACGCTTGCAGGACGCGGTCGAGCACGACTTTTTCGATGTGCGACTGCTCGACGCGGATCGCCTTGAAGTACGTCTGATGGTCGAGCCGCCCGCTTGCGTAGTTGTAGCCGCTGGAATTCCCCGCCGCGATGTTGAACGGCATGTTGAGACAACGCGCGATCTCGTTGAGGATTTCGTGCTTGAACTCCGCGTAAGTCGTCGCGGGCTGCTCGGCGTGCGTCTGGCCGAGCTTCCAGCCGCCGGGCATGACCGTGGCCATGCGCTTTTCGAGTTCTATCACGTCCATCGGCTCGATCTGGTCGGCCTCGCCGTTGGCCGGTGCGTCGGTGTAGATCACGAGCGCGTGGTCGGCGGCGGTCTCCGCCGCGGCGATCACCGCCAGCGTGTAGCGCCTGAGTTGCGCAAAGAGCGGCAGGGCGGAGGTGATTTCGGGTATCCCGCGCGCCTGGCCCGGTCTGTCGGCGCGGAAGTAGTGGATCATCTCCGACGCGAGTACGCAGTCGAAATCCCGTGACACGCGCACGCCGCTGTCGCCTGGATGCCGCCGCAGGACGTGATAGTCAACAGGGTTCCACGACTTGTCGAAGACGATTCCGTCCACGGCGCGCTCTCCGGCAGACCGGAAGAGCGGCGTGCTGACCTGCTCGGCCTCAATGAGTCGCAGGTCGAGTTGCACGGGCGTGGCGAGCGCCTGGTTGTTGATGAGCAGCGCGAACGCCTCGCCGTCCTGTGCCTTGGCCATCCGCGCCGTGCGGAGTTTGTCGGCCAGGCCCGTCTTCGTCGCCCATTCGGCAAACGCGCCCTCGATGAAGTTGTTGATTCCTTCGTCGCCGGTGAGCATCTGCAAGCGCGGCCCGATTCCCACGCAATCGTTGGCGAGCGTGAGCACGATGCCGCGCGCGTAGGAGTTGTTTGCGACCTCGTAGCGCGCGTTGTTCCTGAGCCTGCGCCGGATTTCCGCCGAGTTCGCGGCGTTCGCCGAGAGGCCGTCCGCGTTGGCCCAGTGGCGGCGGTTGTCGTCGGTGATCGTCGCGGCGTCGTATCGTCCGCGCACGATCCGCACCTGCCTCGGCATGTTCGCCGATGCGGATTTGCGTCCGAGTATCCTGCCCAGCAATCCCATCAATCGGCCCCCGGCGGCACCAGTTTGGCAAAACGCAGACCGGCCTTCTTGCTCCTGGCGGCCCGCTTCGACGCGAGATACCTGTCGGCCTCGATCTGCTCGGTGAGGCTGTGCTGCTCCATCTCGCCGGAGTCGCCCTTGGCGCGTTTCGGCCCCTTGGCGTTCTCCTGGATCGTTTTGTCGAGTGTGTCGGTCATTTTCTCCTGCGCTACTTTCACCACGATGAAATCGAGAAGTCCCTCTGTAAGATCAAAGGGGGGTCCGGCACCAAAAAGCGGGACAAAAAAATGCTTCCCGCCATTGATCTACATACCCGCGCAAAATGCGGAATTGCGGAGAAAATGAAAAAGTCGATGAAATTGTTACACCGGTAGAACCTGGGAGTGAATTTCAGGGCATTTTTCTGGGAAAAGTGATGCGGTAAGGCTTGGGTTTTCGGCTTGACAATAACCGCAAATGTTCCATAATGTAGGTTGTTATGAATAAGACTCGACGAAACGGAACAACCAAGGACGTGACTATCGAGCAGGGCGTACTTACCCTGGCTCGAAAGAAGGGGATTCTCCGCACACAGGACGTAGTTGCTGCGGGAATCCCGCGAGTCGTGCTTACCCGCCTCTGTCGCGCCGAACGCCTCAATCGTCTCGGCCGCGGACTTTATTCCCTGCCCGAGGCGGAGATCACCGAGAACCACTCCCTGGCCGAGGTCGCCAAGCGAATCCCTCATGCCACGATCTGTCTGCTATCGGCCCTGCGTTTCCACGGGCTCACGACGCAGGCTCCTTTTCAGGTATGGATCGGGATTGACAGCAGGGCGCGCAAGCCGCGAGTCGCGGACATGTCGCTGAGAATAGTGCGCTTCTCCGGCAAATCTCGAACTTACGGGGTGGAGAAGCATATCATCGAAAACGTCACCGTACACGTAGCCTCGGCGGCGAAAACAGTAGCGGATTGTTTCAAGTACCGCAACAAGATCGGCCTGGATGTAGCGCTGGAAGCCCTCAAAGATTACCGTCGCGCCCGCAAATCCAGAAACAATCTTTGGCGAGCTGCGAAAGTCTGCCGCGTAGCCTCGGTGATGCGACCCTACATGGAGGCGATAGATTGAACCCGCGACCAATCCAGAATATGGCCGCATCCGTAAAACAGCGGCTCTTGAACCTGGCGAAGAAACAGGGCGAGGATTTCAATTTTCTGCTCGGTCGGTTTGCCGTGGAGCGTTTTCTGTTTCGGTTGGCACAATCAAGTTACGCAACGGACTTCGTGCTCAAAGGCGCCATGCTTTTTCATCTGCGTGCAACACAAATACCGCATCGTCCTACCCACGACCTGGATTTGCTGGGCACGGGAACACCTGATATTGCCCGGCTGGAGACGATCCTCCGAGACGTATGCCGGACAGGGGTTCCGGACGATGGCTTAATATTTTTGGAAGATCGTGTTAAAAGCGAGCATATCAAAAAGGACGACGAGTACCAGGGCATCCGATTGCATCTGGAAGCACGGATGGGATCGGCACGTATTCCGCTCCAAATCGATGTGGGATTCGGCGATGCGGTTACACCGGCTCCGAAGCAGGAAGAACTTCTCACGTTGTTGGATTTCCCATCTCCCCATATACTGACTTATCCTTGGGAAACCGTGATTGCCGAGAAGTTTCAGGCAATCGTGGAACTCGGCATGGACAACAGCCGGATGAAAGACTACTTCGACTTGAATTACCTTGCGGCAACGCGATCGTTTGACGGCCCTTTGCTGGCAAAGGCAATCCAGGCGGCCTTCGCACGCAGGAAGACCTCGCTACCGGAGGCCCCGCCGGTCGGACTTCAGCAAGAGTTTGCAGAAGACAAAATCAAACAAACGCAATGGCGTGCGTTTGTCCGTAAATTCCAAATAGAAGAAGACGCGCACTCTCTGGATGAGATCGTTGCCTTTCTCCGCTCGTTCCTGATGCCGCTGGTACAGGCCCTTCTTCATAAGAAGGCATTCGATAAATCGTGGACACCCGCCGGACCATGGCAATAACGCATCACGATAATGCAAACCCTCATTTGAAACAGTCCATTGCCAATCGCGTCGAAAACGGTCTTACGAATTAACGGCGATCTATCGGCAATATGTCGGCGGTTTATCGGCAAAGACGACCTCAAAGAAGCGCAGGAAATAATCGTTATATCCGCGCACATCACCGGAAAAACAGTTACGCAGCAAGAAAAATGATTACAAAACAGGCATTTACCAGCAAAACGATTACAAAACGGGTGTTTGCCAGAAAAACGATTGCAATCCAGGAAAAACAATTACAAAACGGGTATTTGTCGGAAAAATGATTACGCATCAATTGCTATAATTTACCAGCAGCCTTCTCATAAGTCGTTGATCGTCGACCACATCGGCGGCACTCGCGTTGATATAGCAGTGTGACCATTTTACGGGCCATCGTAGAATAGTCATGACCATTTTACGATCCCACCGGATAGTGTGGTTCGTTAGAATTTGTCGATTACCTTGTGGCTTCCTCATAAGTCGTAATCCGCCTTCCGCAGTTCCGGCACGCCCGGCGGCGCATAATCCGCCCGTGGGATGCGGGGCGCGTATAAAGAACACGAAAATGCCTGCACCCGCATTTGCGGCATTCCAAACCGCGCGGGCCGATGTTCTGGAAGTCGGACAACCTCGTTCGCTTTTCGGAGTCGGTCATCTGCTTCTCCTTCCTTGCAGATCGGAAAGTCGCGTCCGCGTCTTCTTCGTTACGGTTTTTGCGTCTGTGCCGGGGAGGATCGCGCCCTGGATTGAGGCGGCGATGGCGCAACCGGCGAGACAATCGAGCCAGTGGTTCTCGCTGGCTTCGGGGCGGAGTTTCCACTCATCAACCACGCGGCCTCGTCCTTCCGTCTTGATGCGGTACTCGGCAGTGAGATGCTCGGCGATGAGCCGATGTGCCTGCGGATCGCGCCCGAAAAGCGAGAGACAACCTCGGTCGCCCATCGATACCGCGAGACGCGCGTGGATAAAACTCTTCCAGTAGTTCGCGTCGAACAGCGCGTGCCGGATCGCGCGCTTGCCGTGGACGTTGGGAATGCGCCAGTTGTGCCCGACGCGGTCGCCGCGCTTGCGCCTGTATTGCTGGAACGGCAGGCTCGACGCGCCGACGAACCGCCCGTGGCTCGGCAAAAGTATCGCCGCGAATTCGCTCTGGCGGCAGAACTGGTACACGATGTCGGTTGACGTTCCCCAGTTTGCGTCGATGAGACAGCGCTCCACGCGCATCATCGCGCCGTCGTCACGCCGCCACTCGCACCGCAGGCGTTCCCCGCAAAGCGTCTCCAGGCCTGCGTAGATGCTGCCTTCCAGGCCGGTTCCGGTCGCCACGGATTGCAGCGTCTTCTGCGAATCGCGCAGCGTGAAGTACGCGCGCCGCTGGTCGGGATAAGCGCCGTAGTCGATGACGTAGGCAGTGAAATCGTCCTCGAACGCCGCGACGAGCCAGAACAGAAGTTTTCCCTGCACGTCGACGAACATCGTCAGGTGGTTCGCACCGACGGGCACAGCGCCGCGCTTCATGCCGTTCAACTTTGCGGCGATCTCGTCCACCGAGAGCATGTCCTCGTCCTCGACGCCATTCTCCGGCAGCGGATCGTTCTGGTATTCCGCGTAGAACGCCGCCTCGTTTTGGAGTTTGAGATTGATCGCGTGCTGCACGGCGGACGCCTCGTCGTGGTTGTAGCGCTCCGGCCAGGCAATGACTGCGCCCTCGTCGAGGGCCTCGCGGTTGGCTTCGTAGAAGGCGGTCGCGTCACGCAGGTCGCCGTACATCCGCAGCGACTCCGCACGGACCTCGGTGTACCGCGCCCACAATTTCTCATTCGTCGGGAACTCATACACCATGCGCGTGCGTTCGCCGTTCCATTCGGGGTGCTTGTCGCGGTCGAGGATGGTGTCGGCCATGTCGCCGGGGCGAATGACGGTGCAGGGCATGATGCCGCTGATCTTGCTGCCCGGCCCGGAAAGCCCGAGCACCGCACCGGCCAGGATGCGCGCGCGTGTGGCGCACTGCGAGAGCGAACGCGCGGACTCGTCGGTTTGCGGATCGTCCAGGACGACGAGCGACGGGCGCACGGTTCGACCATCGGCGCGTTTGTATTTCATGCCGCGAATGCGACCGGTAATGCCCGCGACCTTGATGATCGCGCCGGATGCCTTCGATTCGGAAATTGTCGGCAGGATAATCTCGTTCGCGGTCCAGCCGATGTGCGTGCGCTTGCCCTTATATAGTTGGCCCGAACAGCGGTTCGCGATCCCGTTGAGCCGCAGGATCGGGAAGGCCGCCTCCGGGAAGTCGCCCTCCAGCAGGTCGTTGCCCTCGAGTTCCATCTTGATACTGTCGAGCATCTCGACGGCGTGAACTTCCGAGGCCCCGATGAGACACACGAAATCCCGATGCCCGTAAAGCACCGCCCACAGGCACGCGCACTCGGCGATGCACGTTTTGCCCGAACCCCTGGGCATTGCGAGCGCGAAGAGTCCGCCGTGGATCACCGCCTGCTCGACCTTGCGAATAACCTTCAGATGGTCCGGCGACCACGCCAGATGAAACGTCAGCGGGAAGTACGCCTCGCAGAAGAATTGAAAATCGTTCTCGGCCTGCACCTTGCGTTCCGGGTTGACGACCGCTGGCAAATCGCCGATGTCGCGCCCGGCCTCTGATATGGCGCGGTTGCGAGCGGCCTGCCGCGCCTTGAGCGCCTCGTAATCCACGGCTGGATCGACGATCTTCTTCGGCGTGTGCTTCTGCTCCACCAGCCACGCCGCGTAACGAAACAAATCCACGCGCCGCCCGTCGCCGATGCGGAAGCCCGCGCGCATGCGATGCCGGTAGAGTTGTCGCTCGTCGATGACCGCGCCGAGCGGCGACGAATTAAGAAGCCGCGCGAGGTCGGAGGGCTTGAGGTTGCGCGGGTCAATTGCCATTGGCGCATTCCTTCACGAGCCACGCCGCGTAGTGCACGACGTTCATCGTGCCGTCGGCGTTCACGGGCGCGGCGGCGGCGATGTCGGCGCGCAGCATCTCCACGGTAACCGGCTTGTGGCCGCTGCGAGAAAGCAGCCGCGCCATGTCCGCGATCGGAAGCGATGTTACGCTTACCGCATTATTCGCCATGCGATTCCTCCGAAGTTTTGCAAACCGGTTTTCAAAATTCCCGCCATTTGTATTTGGAATCCTCCCAAAATACGCCGTATCGCTTGGGTTTTGCGCGAGTTACGGCCTTCAAAAAAACATGCGAGATTCATGCGAAATCCCCTTGGCTTGTCGCCCCCGCATCGTATGATCCGTGTAACGTAAACGATGTAACGAAAACCACATACGATGGAGGCAAGGATGAAAAAGACGACGAAAAACGCGCCCGAAACATACGAATGGCTGACAGAAAAAACCCGCCTCGGCCGCCGCGTCGAGAGGCTCGGATGGAAACGCCTCGCCAGAATTTACTACGCCAACCGGCCCAACAGCAAAATCCGCAAACTCATCAACGCCGAGGCCCGCCGATGCGGATACACGCCTCGCACGATTTTGGCCACGAACGCATAACACAGAAAGGACGCAGCAATGAAAACCACGAAAAAAACACGATTCGAAGCAGTCGAATGCGACAGCTCCAACGACGCCCTCCAAAAGGCCGCCGCGCTGGGCTGCGACGCGATAATGCTCGGCGGCCGCTTTTTCGCAATCAAGCCCGACCAATCGACGAAGCTTGCCCAGGCCGGTGAATCATTCGCATTTCTCTGCAACGACAACGACACGATAATCACCATCCCCGTAAACTGAACAGGAAGGACACGACAATGAAGAATACGGAACGATTCCTCGAACGCGACCTCGAACGCTTCGACGCCAACATCGCCGCGCTCGCACGCGAAGGCAAGCGCTGGGCCGCCGGCGACGACGACGAAATGGCCGACCAATACAAAACCGACGAACGCGACCTGCGCGCGATACACACCGCGATTCGCGGCAAGAATTTCCGACGCGCGACGCGGCTGATTGACCGGCTCGACACCATCGTCCGCGACCGGATACCCACGCGACTCTACAACGCCATTTGCAAATAAACCCCCAACCCTTTTTTCAAAACACAGGAGAATACCATGACGAAGAAAACGAAAAACACGAAGACCACGAAGACCGCCAAGAAGGGCACGAAGACCGCCAAAAAGCCCGCGAAGAAAAAGAAGGTTATCACGGACAGCGCCGAGGCGTTCCGCGAGGCCAACGTCGCGGCCCCGAAGAAAAAGGCGACGCGCAAGAAGGACGGCAAGATGAGCGGCCTCTCCGCCGCCGCCAAGGTCCTGACCGAGGCGGGCAAACCGCTCAACACCAGGACGATGGTCGAGCGCGCCATCGAGAAAGGCTACTGGACGACGAACGGCAAGACGCCCGCCGCGACAATCTACGCAGCCATCATCCGCGAGATCGCGCAGAAGGGCGATGCCTCGCGCTTCGCCAAGGCCGAAGGTGGGAAGTTCACTCTCAACCATTAATCCGGTCATATCTGTTCTCCACGCCCCGCCCCGACAAGTGCGGGGCGTCTCTTAGCCATTATCACGCCACCAGCCAATC
>JAUWEX010000368.1 GCA_030607235.1 Planctomycetota bacterium
GGGGAATAATTTAGAACAGTTCTGTAACGGTTTTGAGAACTGTTCTGAATTAAAAAACTCTGCGACCTCCGCGCCCCTGCGGTTAGAAAAAAATCCTCTGTGTTCTTCGTGGCGAAAATTTCCGCGAAATCTGCGGATAGAAATCACATTTAGTGGGTGGAAGCGAAGCGCTTCTGTCGCCGAAGCACGGCGACAGACAGCGAGCGGGGCTTGAAGTGAGTGGTTACTCCCCTATTTGCTGCGGGGCGTCCCCGCCTACCAGCGGGGAGCGTGATCCCAGGCCTTGCGCGGCAGGTGCGGGTCTTCGTATCCCAGGCGGAACAACTCCAGGATATACCACACCGCGCGGCAGAAGCGCAGGATTTCGTTGAAAATCGGTAATATAAATACGTATATCAGGTATGGCCATTCCTGTCGTCGTCGCTCTGAGACGCTCACCGCCGCAATCAAAAGCAACGCAAAGAAGATCACGTACAGCACATACGTAAACACGATGAAGAACGGCAGGAGGTCCGGTCTGAACGCTATCAGCGCCAGCGCATACGCGTAGTAAAGATACGGACAGATTACCGTGAAGATGAATTGCAAGAGCAATTCGAAAAAGTTCGAGATACTGAATCGCCACGGAATCATTACGTCGACGTGCTTGCGGAAAAAGGTGCGAAAGAAGCCCCTCTCCCACCGGCAACGCTGGTTGATAAGCGCGCCCATCGTCTCGGGTACGTTGGTAAAGGCCACGGCCTCTTTGGCGAAGTGCATCTTCACGCCGAGTTTGCGCACTTTAATGCCGATGTCGGCGTCTTCGACCAGTTCGCTGTCCCAGCCGCCGATATCGGTGATGATCTCGCGGCGAAACATGCTCAGGCCGCCGGCCATCTGCAAAAGGATGCCGATGCGCGAGGCCCAGTTGCGCCACAGGGTGATGCTGAGCAGGTATTCGCACATCTGGAATTTCGTTACCAGCGAGGCGCCCGCGTTGCGAACCTTGATGTTGCCGGTAACCGCGCCGATTTTGGGGTTGGCGAACGGGCCGAGCATCTCTTCGATGACGTTGCGGTCGAAACTGGTGTCGGCGTCGACCTGCATTATGAAGTCGCCGCGACACACGCCCAGCGCGAGGTTCATGGCGAAGGCCTTGCCGCCGCGGCCCGTTTCGGCACCACTTTTCATAAGTTGAATCTTGCCGGCTTCGGCAAAGGGCCTGGCGAGTTCGTAAGTCCGGTCGGTCGAGCCGTCGTCGACGACGACGATCTGCTTGTTTGGATAGTTCGTCTCCAGCAGCGATTTGATCGTCGCGACGATGGCCTTTTCTTCGTTGCGCGCCGGGACGATGATGCTGACCAGCGGGTGAGAGCGCAGGAACAACTCGCGCCGGGTCTCCTCGCGGGCCTTGCGGTGATGGAAGAATCTCAGGAACGGCACGATGATCGCCGGGATCATGTAGCGCGGCATCTCGCCGAAAATGAAAAATGGAAACAGCAGGTAGACCCATTCGTCAAGAGGACGAGACGTGAAGGTCTTCCAGCCGTCGACGATAAAATCGCCCAGAAATATGGGTATCTGTGTTAGCATATCAGTCATCATTATTATAATTCGGAATAATAATGTATATTTTTTATGAGGAATCTGGGTATAATGCAAACAAATTTTTGGATTATTCGCTTCCGGGCACAAAGTAAGTCGAAATCCGCCCGGGGATTCCGAGGGAAAAATATCTGAAACAGATGCACATATCGGCTAAAATTTATCTGGCAATGTCATATATACATTTGATATGATAATAGAGATTTGACTGACGGAGGTGAGCATTGGGCAAAAAGATTCTTCTTATCGAGGGGTTCGGCAAAGACCTCGACATCTTGAAGGAAGCGGTCGCCAAAGCGGAACAGGAGGCGCTCGTCGTTTCGTCCGCAGCCAACGCGGAAAAACTGATGGAGCAGGCGTCGCTGGTAATCCTCGACCTCGCCAATC
>JAUWEX010000284.1 GCA_030607235.1 Planctomycetota bacterium
GGATTCAGCCAGGACACACCAGCCGTTGCTTGAAAGACTCCGCTCGACTGTCTCCCGTCTGGCCAGCCCGGCCAGCCTCTGCACCAAGGCGGCAACGGTGCGCCGGAGAATTCCCGAAGATGTGGAAATAAGCACCGCAACGGCGCGCGGGTCATGTTCGGCCTGTGCGATCAGATCGCAGGCAAGGAAGTCGGGTTCAGCCGTTTCATCACAGTAAACGACCAGTTCGCTCGGCCCGGCCAGCGAATCTATTCCCACCTTGCCGAAAACCTGCCTCTTGGCTTCCGTAACATAGGCATTTCCCGGCCCGGTTATTTTGCAAACGGCCCTGACGCTTTCCGTACCATAAGCGAGCGCCGCGACACCTTGAGCACCACCGATAGAGTAAATCTCCGTTATTCCCAGAATCTTCGCAACCGCCAAGGTGCCTGGCGAAACGCGGCCCGTTTCCCCGGAGGGCGGCGAGATGAGCGCGATTTCCGGCACTCCGGCCACGATCGCCGGAACGGCGTTCATAATTACCGAAGACGGATACGAGGCGGTGCCGCCGGGCACATAAAGTCCCACGCGCGAAATCGGGCGAAACACCTGACCAAGGCGCGATCCGCAGGACCTGTCGATAAACCAGTCGCGCGGCTTCTGATTCCGGTGAAACGCGGTAACATTTTCGATCGCTTCCGAAAATATCGCCAAAAGATCTTCCGGTGTCCGCCGGCAAGCCTCATCTATCTCGGCCCCTTCAACCCGCAGCCGCTTTAGTCTCACTCCGTCATACCGCTCCGTAAGGTCGCAAAGAGCCGCATCTCCGCTAGTTCTGACCTGCCTGATTATTGCGCTGACTTTGTCTGCGATTTGAAAATCAGACTCGTCCTCGACGAAAAAAAGTCTCTCGAATTCCGCCGCCGTGATTGCTCGATCTATCATAAGTCCCTCAGAAAATCACCTTGTTAAGCGAATACTCAACGATATCCCTTGCACCGAGTTCCTTTAGCCGGGGAATGATTTCGCGCACGGTTTCCTCCCTGACCATTGTTTCCAACGCTACCCAATCGCTATCCAGCAGTGGCAGCACCGTCAGGGACTTCATCGCAGGCAGGATCGCGCGGATAGCGTCCATCTTATCGCAAGGCACGTTGAGTTTTAGACCGACGCGGTCGGTTGCGTTCAGCGCGCCCTCCAGCAATAGGGCCAGATTACCGATGATTCTCCGCTTGTTGGGATCGGAATGACTTTGCCTGTTAGCGATCAGACGGGTGCTCGACTCCAGCACCGTGTCGATGATCCGAAGATTGTTGGCCGCCAGCGACTCGCCCGTCTCGGTTATCTCGACGATAGCGTCTACCCAGCGGGGCGCCTTTATTTCGGTCGCACCCCACGAAAACTCGACCTCGGCCCTAACACTATTGGCCTCCAGATAACGGCGCGTAATGTTGACCGCCTCGGTGGCGATTCGTTTGCCCTCGAGATCTTTGACGGTTTGAACGTCCGAATTCCCCGGCACCGCCAGCACCCAGCACACCCGCGAAAGACTGGTTTTTGCGTAAACAAGCTCGCTTATCTCCAGCACGTCCGCGCCGCTCTCCTCGATCCAGTCCCTGCCGGTAAGCCCGGCGTCCAAAACACCGCGCTCAACATATCTCGCGATTTCCTGCGCGCGCAACATCACGGCCTGTATACGCGGATCGTTACACTTGGGCGAATATGAGCGACGCGAAAGACTAAAGAGGTATCCTGCCTTTTGCATCAGCGAAAGCGTAGCGTCCTGGAGGCTTCCCGTGGGCAAACCTAATTTGATCATGATTGGTCTCCGTATCCGATTGTAAAAAATAACGCCGACGGAATCCGGAGATGTGGATGTGGATTTATGACATGTAAAAACCCCGGACTCGCAACGGACTTGCCGTTACGACCCAGGGGCTGATGGGCCGGTTCACAACCACATCAAGCCATCAGGCCGGACAGCAAATCCGCCGGATGAGCATGATGAAGATGATGCAGTTGTGCTTTATCGGTTTTCATGATTGTTCCTCACGGGGAAGTTTACGCACACAAGAAGTTTTGTCAAACGGTTTTTTTGCGTTTTTCATATCGCCGCACTCCAAACAAAACGTGCGCATTGTGTTGTGGGGAAAAAGAAATCGTGATAAAATACCCGGAGCGTATGGAAGCGCTTGTAAAAAAATTTACCGCAACGAAAAACTTTCGCCTGCTGCGCTCCCAAATCGGGCGCAGAAAACAGGCGAAGGCGGGGGGGCTTTACGGCTCGAGCAAGGCGGTTTTTTTGCAAGCGCTCGCCTCCGAAGCGCCTGTGCTGGCGATCGCCGCGCACCTCGACGACGCCGACAGGCTCTACCAGGAAATTTCCAGCGCCGCCCCAGAGTCGGTAATCTCTTTTCCCGCCTGGGAATCGCTGCCCGACAAAGACGCCCATCCCGATCCCGAAATCTTCGCCGATCGCGCCCAGACCATATGGGCGATCAAACAGGGAAAGGCGAGAATAATAGTCGCCACGATCCTTTCGCTGTTGCAGCCTCTGCCCGCACCGGCAAAAATCGACGCCAGCGTTGTCGATCTCGCCGCAGCCTGCGCCGGGGGCCTGCGCGGGGGGGTGGGGGGGGGGGGGGG
>JAUWEX010000030.1 GCA_030607235.1 Planctomycetota bacterium
GCTCGACAAATGCCTGCGGGCGCTGCATCCGATAATGCCCTTCATCACCGAAGAAATCTGGCAGAGGCTGCGCTCGCTGTGCGACAACATCTGCAAGGGCGAGACGATTATGAAGGCGCCGTGGCCGTCCTGGGACGAGACGCTGATATCGGGCGAATTCGAGGAAGGCTTCAACATCCTGATAGAAATCACCCGCGGCATCCGCAACATCCGCCGCGAACGCGGCCTGCCAGAGCGGCAGGTGATCGACATCAAAATATCGACGCCCGAAGATATCGTCCTCAAAACGGTGAACCAGTACGAGCGCTATTTCACCAGGATGGCCGGCGTCGGTAATCTCGAAATCGCCAAAGACATGTCGCGGCCCACGGGCTGCGCCGTCGGCGTGGTCGGCAGCACGCAGATCTTCGTGCCGCTGCCCGAGGCCGATATTAAGGCTGAAACGGAGCGCCTCAAGGAGCAGCAACGAAAGGTGCGCGGCTTTCTGGAGGGGATCGAGAAACGCCTCGCCGGCAAAAATTTCGTCGAACGCGCCAAGCCCGAAATCGTCGAACAGACGCGACAGAAACGCGACGAACTAATTAAACAGATCGAAGTGCTCGATCGCAGCATATCCGATCTCGGAGCCGAATAGGGCGGGGCGGACCCAACGGAAAGGCGGAGACTATGTTCAAGGCGGTGTTATTCGATTACGGCGGCACGCTGGTAACCGCTCTCGACGGCGACATGATGGCGCTGGTAACGGAAGGCGCGAAACTGGCGCACAAGTACCTCGAAGAAACCCTCGATGCGGTTCCGCTGTTTCCCGCTTTCGTCCTCTCGGCCACGCAGACGCTCCAGGCGGCCTACATGCAGACGCTGGCCTCGCCGAAGGAGATGGACGGCGAGCGGGCCGTCGGCGACGTGCTCAAGGCCCTGAATATCTCATTGAGCGACGAGCAGTTCAGCCGCTTCGCGCGCGAGTGGCACAAGCCCTTCGTGGTGCGCACCGCGCTCAACGAAGGCGCGAAGGCGTGCCTCGACGAACTCAAGGGCGCGGGCGTCAAACTCGCGATCATCTCGAACAACATCTGGCCGCAGTATTTTCTCGAAGAGGAACTGCAACGGCTGGGCATCAAAGATTATTTCGACTACGTAATCACCTCGTCGAAACACGGCCTCAAAAAACCGCATGCGCCTATTTTCGAGGACACCCTCAAGGCGCTCGGCGTAACCGAAGCCGAGAGCGCCTTCGTCGGCAACTCGCTACGCGAAGACGTTGTCGGCCCGTCGATGGTCGGCATGAAGACGGTCTACCTGGGCCGCAAAAACGAGACGATGCCCGGCGTGCGGCCCGACGCCACGATCAAATCGCTCGCCGAACTCAACGACGTCCTCAAGAAACTGGGAGACTGACGATGGCGGTGGGGCATCTGCGGTTGCGCAAAATAATCCTGCTGATAATTTTGATTTTGTTGGCCGGAGGAGTGGTCGCGGGAAGCGTCTTTGCGAATCTGAGCGCTTTGCAAATTGTCGGCCTGTCAATCATCGCCGTTGTTCTGTTCTTCAGCTTGTCGCGTCGCATCTATCCCGCCCGCCGCATCCTCACAGGTTCCACCGATGACGAATCGGAGCAATCGGAAGAGAAAAACGAAGACGAGGAGAAGCCTGCCGAGTAAGCGCGGGCTATTTTACTCCTGCGGTATCGGGAATATCAGCGGCGCGCTGGTTTTTTCGTCGTAATCGACGCTGACCCCGACCTCGAAGACCCGCTCGATGTTTTCCTTCGTCATCACCCCCCGCACCGGCCCGTCCGCCGCCACGCGACCGTCCTTGAGCATCACGATTCT
Organism: Planctomycetota bacterium; assembly: GCA_030607235.1. Lineage (GTDB taxonomy): Bacteria > Planctomycetota > B129-G9 > B129-G9 > B129-G9 > JAUWEX01. The sequence goes on from JAUWEX010000030.1 coordinate 1,830, forward strand.
CTTGCAGAACTGCGCCGCGAGGCTGAGCGAGTGCGAGACGACCACGATGGTCATGGATTTTTCGCGGTTCAGCCGCCGCAGCACGCCGTAGATACCCACCTGATGTTTCAGGTCCAGAAACGCCGTCGGCTCGTCGAGCAGCATGATCGGCGTGTCCTGCGCCAGCGCGCGCGCGATGATTACGCGCTGCCTTTCGCCGCCGCTGATCTCCGAAATCAACCTCTCGCCGAGGTGGGCGACGTCCATTGTCTCCATAGCGCTGCGGGCCGCGGCCAGGTCTTCCTCGTTGTCGAACGACAGCGCGCCGTGATACGGCGAGCGTCCCATCAGCACGATCTCGGCGACGGTGTAGGCGAACATGACGCCGGTGTCCTGCGGCACGACCGAGACCGCGCGCGCCAGTTCGCGGTTCGACAGGCGCGATATCTCCTTGCCGAGGATTTCCACCGCGCCGCGATGGGGGCGGACGACCTTGGTCAGGGCCTTGATGAGCGTCGTCTTGCCCGAACCGTTAGGCCCGACCACTCCGACGAACCCGCCCTCGTCGATGCTCATCGAAATGTCGTCGAGCACCGGCTGCGCGCCGTAGGCGAAGGATATGTCTTTCAGCCTGATTATTTCGGAAACGTTTTGCATTGTATGGTCATATCAAAAAGACGCCTGGCGGGCGCGCGATTTCAGCAGCCACAGCAAAAACGGCCCGCCGCACAGCGCGGTTATCACGCCGACGGGCAGTTCCGTGTAGAACAACGACCTGGCGAGGGTGTCGGCGACGACCAGGAATATCGCGCCGCCGAAAAACGCCGACGGTATCAGTATGCGGTGGTCCGGGCCGACAATGATGCGCAGGATGTGCGGCACGATAAGGCCGACGAAGCCGATGGGGCCTGCCAGCGAGACGGCGACCGCCGTCAGGAGCGCGCAAAGTATCAATAGCGCCAGTTTCGTGCGCTCGACCCCCGCGCCCATTTGCGCGGCGGTTTCCTCGCCGAGGGCCAGCAGGTTGAGGTTGCGCGCGAACGCCAGAAGGGCCGCGCAGCAGATCGCAACCACGACACAGCCCGCGACGATTTGCGGACTGTCGTGGTCGATGGCTTGCTTGAGGCTGCCCATCATCCACCGGTATGCCTCCGATACGTTCTGGTTGTTCATCATCGACATCGCGAACAGGATGATCGCGCTGAAGATCGCGTTGAGTACCACGCCGGTCAGGATAAGCGTGTGTGTGGATGTGCCGGAGCGCCCGCGGGCGAAGGCCAGCAACAGCAACAGTGCCGCGAGCGCGCCCGCAAACGCACTGACCGTCAGGCCGGAGAAGCCGAAAAACGCGAAGTCGATTCCGAGCGCGATCGCCGCCACCGCGCCCGCCGCGCCGCCGCCGGAGACGCCGAGTATGAAGGGGTCGGCCAGCGGGTTGCGCAACAGGCCCTGGAAGACCGCGCCGCAACAGGCCAGCGCCGCGCCCACCGCCGCTGCGATTGCTACGCGCGGCAGTCGGATGTCGAGGATATCGTCGGCGATTTCGGTGTTGAGCGAAAAGACGTTGACCGAGCAGATCATCGTACAGACCGTCATTGTCGCTGCCAGCAGCGCGGCGAAAACGACGAGAGTGATTATCATCCGTTTTTTCGTGAGGTGTTTCAGTTTGTCTCCACCTCCGGGTGCAGTATCGCGCCGATTTTTTTCCACGCCGCCATGAAGCGCGGCCCCGGGCGGCAGGCCTCGTCGCCGCTGACGACGTGAACCGGCGCTTTGAACATCTTGAGATGGTTTTTGACCTCGGCGATTTTTCGCGGATTGATTTCGTCGCCGTTGATGGAGACGAAGATGATATCCGGCGGGTTGGCTAGGATCACATCGAACGAAAGAGCGTTGATCCATCCGTCTTTTTCGATGATGTTGGCGCCGCCGACGTTTGTGATGAAGTCGTCGATGAAGGTGTTGCGGCCGACCGTGTCGAGGTTGCGATATCCCAGGAGAAAGAGCACGCGCGGTCTGCGGCTTACGTTGGCGTAGCGGGCCTTGAGCGCGTTGCGGTCGTCGCGGAAACGCTGCGCGAGTTTACGTCCGCGTTCTTCCTCGCCGATGGCCCTGCCGATGCCGATGTAGGCCGCGGGTATCTGCTCGATCGTGTCGATGGGGAAGTGTTCGACCCGCAAACCGGCCTTGGCCATGCGCCCCCACATTTTTTCGTGGGTCTTGCTGTCGGTGTCGATGATGAGGCCGGGATTAAGGCGCAGGATTTCCTCTTCGTTGACGTTGTGGAAATCGGCGACCTTGATTTTGTGCTTCGCGTCTTCGGGATAATTGCAGAATTTCGTGTTCGCCATGATTCGCTCGCCCGCGCCGAGTTCGTACAGGATTTCGGTTACGACCGGCGAGAGCGATACGATGTCGCCCTCGGCCTGCGGGGCCTCGCCGCAGGAGACCAGCGCCGTGATTGCGCCTGTCAGTATGATCAATATGGCAAGTTTCGTTTGCACGTCGTTTTTCCGCCGGGTTGTCGGGTTTTCAATTTTGAAAGATATACGAACCCGCCGAAAAGTCAAGGGGCGGGCGAGGGGCGTGTTGTTAAAAGGCTTTCAACGGGAGAGGTGTGATTGCACTAAAAAGGCCGGAACGTTTTTCGCTCCGGCCCGGCTTTTTGGCGGCCACTTTTATTTTTTAGTCTTTTTTTTGGCGGTGCTTTTTTTTGTTTTTTTTGCGGTTGATTTTTTTGTTGTACCACAGCATGATTTTTTCTTGCAAGGCATTGTAACGGTCTCCTGTGACGTGAAAAATGTTTCTTTGCCACGAAAGGAAACTTTTGCGTACTCGCGTGTTGCGCGTGTCCGCCGACACGGATATAATCGGTGCATTCATCCTGGACACTGGAGAGAATTTTGCGATATTCCGCAACGGCTGAACACCTGCTGAAAAAGATCGACGACAAATCCGCTGTCGTCGGAATTATAGGCATGGGCTACGTCGGCCTGCCGCTGATGCACGCCTTTTGCAAGGCGGGCTTCCGCGTGCTGGGCTTCGATGTAGACGAGAGCAAGGTCCGCGTCCTCAATGAGGGCGGCAGTTACATTAAGACGATTGACGCCGCGATGATAAGCGCGCACCGCGCCGCCGGGCTGTTCGAGGCGACCGCCGATTACGCGCGCATCGCCGGGGCCGACGCGGTGTTGATATGTGTGCCCACGCCGCTGGACAAGTTTCGCAATCCCGATCTTTCCTACGTTGAGAATACCGGCAGGCGGATCGGCGCAAACATGCGGGCGGGACAGTTGGTGGTGTTGGAGAGCACGACCTATCCCGGCACTACCGAGGAAGTGCTCATGCCGCTGTTGGAGAAGAGCGGGTTAAAGTGCGGCGAGGACTTTTTCCTGGCCTATTCGCCCGAGCGCGAAGACCCCGGCAACCCGAAGTATACCGCCGCGAACACGCCAAAAGTCGTCGGAGCGACCGATCCGGTGGGGGGCGAGATTGCCGCGCGACTTTACTCCGGCATCGTCCGGGTCGTTGTCGTATCGAGTCCGGCCGTGGCGGAAGCCTGCAAGATTCTCGAAAACATCTACCGCTCGGTCAACATCGCGCTGGTCAACGAACTCAAGATGCTGTTCGAGAAAATGGGCATCGATGTCTGGGAGGTGATAGACGCGGCCGCGACCAAGCCGTTCGGTTTCCAGGCGTTTTATCCCGGCCCCGGCCTCGGCGGGCACTGCATTCCGATAGACCCGTTTTACCTGGCGTGGAAGGCGCGGCAATACGACTTCACCACGCGCTTCATCGAACTCGCCGGTGAGATCAACACCGCAATGCCGGAGTACGTGGTCAACAAGGTCGCGCAGGCCATCAGCGACCGCGGCAAGGCCCTGCGCGGCGCGAAAATTCTTCTGGTCGGCATGGCCTACAAAAAGGACGTTGACGACATGCGCGAGTCGCCGGGGATACGGTTGCTGGATATGCTGGTCAAGCGCGGTGCGGATGTTGCGTATCACGATCCCTACATTCCGGCGCTGCCAAAGATGCGCGATTATGCTTACCAGATGGATTCCGTGCCGCTTTCGGATGAAGTTCTGGCCCGGCAGGATTGCGTACTGATCGTAACCGACCACACCGATATCGATTACGAACGCCTCGTCGAGCGCAGCCGAGTTGTGGTCGATACCCGCAACGCCACGAAGGCGATTCCAAAGGCACTGCGCGACAGGGTAATAAGAGCCTAATCGGGCCCCAGGCAACGCCTGGAGGCAAGCGAGGAGAAAGCACATTCTCCGATACCCGCTCGCTGCTGTGCCTTCGGCACAGAGCGCTTCGCTTGCACTCACTAACAAATCTTGTAATCTTGCTATGCGGGTCGCGCCCTGAAAGGGACACTTCCTCCTTCGCGGAGAGAAGAGCTTTCATGCAGGGATAACTGTCCTTGTGATTGGGGTATTTAGAGTAGGATAACGCGAAGGGATGTGTCCCTTTCAGTAAAAACAGGCCCCAAAGCCGTCTGATAATGTGGCCCACCCGAGATCACAGCCGGGGGCGGCTGTGCTACATAATCTTTTCCCTTTCAGCCCACAACAATCGTTAGTGGGTGGAAGCAAGCGCCCTTTTCGCCGAAGGGCGAAAAGCAGCGAAGCGCCTATTGAAATGAGTGGTATCTTCCCTATTGCCTCCAGGCGCTGCCTGGCCGCCTGTAACAAACCCCTGTTTGGTCAGAACAGGGGAAGTTTGAAAGGAGATAAGTGGTGTTTGTGTTTGGTTGTTTTGTTTTCGAGAATTTTTCTCTTCTCACTTATATAGACACACGAGATCGGAAAACGTCTCGAACTTTTTCCGATTTTTTTGAAAAAACTGGAAAAACTACCCATCCAAATTCTTAACGCCTTAATTTGCATATAGTTATTCCCTAAACGACCTCGAATTTTGCTGCTCAAAAAGTGTACAGGACGTCCCCGCTGGGCGGGCATGATTTTGGGTTTGCGTGGCTAATCCATATTGGGTTGCTGCGCGTTTGGCTGCGGGTCCCGCCTGCGCGAAAAGCCGCCAATAACACAGCAAGATTACAAGATTTGTTAGTAGGTGAAAGCGAAGCGCCCCGCGCGTTAGCGCGGCAGCGAGCGGATATTGGAATCAACGCTTACTGCCCGTTTGGGAGCAGGCCTTGCCTGCCTGCGGGGCGTCCCCGCCTGCCTGCGCGAAAAGCCGCCAATAACACAGCAAGATTACAAGATTTGTTAGAGGGTGGAAGCACCCGGCCTCTTTTTGCCGTCAGGCAAAAAGCAGGGCGCGGGTATCGGAGAATGTGGTTGCTTCCCGTTTGGGAGCAGGCCCTGCCTGCCTGTGCGAAAGGCCGCCAATAACACAGCAGACTTACAAGTTTCGCCAGTGGGTGGAAGCAAGCGTCCTTTTCGCCGAAGGGCGAAAAGCAGCGAAGCGCTTATTGAAATGAGTGGCACCTTTCCTATTGCCTCCAGGCGCTGCCTGGCTGCCCGTAAAAAAACCCCTGCTTGGTCAGAGCAGGGGAAGTTGAAAGGAGATAAGTGTCGCTTGGTTTATTGTCAAATTTCGTGTTTGGTTCAGCGGAGTTTTTGGGAGGTAACTTCCGCCTTCACATACCCAGACACATAACCGGGCAAAAAGTCTCGGTTTTTTTCCGAAAAATTCGCCAAAAACGCAAGTTTTTTTTAACGGCTTATAAATTCTGTTGTTATGGAAGGGTGTTTTTGTGCGAAAACACGCGCTTTTGCGTGTGGATGTCGGTGAAAATAAACAACCAATCCCGAGGCGAATAAATGAACAAATTCGCGCGAAAGTTGTTCTATGACCTGTAACCGGCGAATTAACGGAAAGGATGTGCAAATGAGCGGTTTGAAAACAGGAATTTGCGTTATTGCGGCGCTGCTGATGTTGACCGGATGCCGCCACGTTGAGCCTCAGCAAGATCGGGCGAATTATCGTGCGGTTTTCCCCGGCCCGAGGCAGGAAATACAGATTGCTTCGGTGCCGGATTTTCTACTGGCGGCGATGGAACGGCAGCGAACCGCCTACGATATGTTAGATGCCTGCAAGAGTGATGAAGAACGCAAAGAGGCATGGGGATGGATATGGTCCATTGAGATGGAACTGCGCGACAGGACGCTCGAATACGCGGAATTGCTCGATAAGGACGACAAGATAGTTGTTCTTTATGTATTGAATAAGATTGTTGAAAATCTGGACGAAGTGATTGCATTGATAGAGGAGGAAGACGAAGCATCGTACATCCGGCAATGGATGAATCGGGTTCTCAGGGATTACGAGATGTTGCAGCAGTGCACAGGCTGACCCGCCAGGTGCCGCTGAAGACGTGCGTTGCGGGGCCTATACAAGCCGACTGAAAGGAGAGATGCCTTGTGAAAACGATTATAGCGATATTGTTCTGCGCGATTGTCTGCGGCTGCGCGAATCGCGGACAAATACAAAAGCCGACGGATTGGGAATCGGCTAAAGGTATCTTGCTTGAGGTTCGCGATTCGCAAGAGGGAATATTGGACTATTTGGATCAAATAATTAACGAGAAAATTGATGAGCAAGATTTCTTGACTATAAAAAACAGAATAACGGAAGAGGCTAAGTTGTCAGAGGAGAAGTTGTTTGTAGTTGCTGAATATTTGGATGGAGATAAAGATAAAAAAACGTTGGCTTGTATAATACGAAAACTTGCTGAAGAACAAATATTGATAACTAATGCAATAGAGGCAAACGATTTTGTTTGTGCGCATGAAACCAGTAGGTCTTGTTATGGAATAATGTTGGCTTATACTACAACATCACACCATTTGACTCCCAAATAATGATTAAAGGCTGACGCGCCAGGCGCCGCTGAAGACGTGCGTCGCGGGGCCTACGAGAAAACCGACTGGAGGGATGGTCGTAAAAAATTCGGATGAGCAACCTAATGATGTATGAGAATAACGAGGATATCTCATAAAATTATATTTCAAGGAGAATGCAATGAAGATTATTTTTGTGTGTGCCTGCGTGATTTTATTGTGCTTGATGGCGTGCAGCTGCAAAAGTGTTGCTACAAAATCGCAATCAAAGAATTCGGACGATATTTCAGTCAAGGTAACGTTTTCGGTTGATCCGGAGAGCGAGCGTGATATTTCGGTCGATAACAGCAGCATGGTTTTCCGGATTGTGAACAACGGTGAGAAAGGGATAAGCGTTTCATTAGCTCGGCCGGTGAAGATAGATGTTGTCAACGGAGATCCCCCTTATATCCATTATGACTATTTCTTGCTGCAGTCTGTTCGTATCGGTCCCGGGGAGAGTTTGCTGGTAGTCGGTTTTACGCTTCAGGATTTCAGCTTCCGTTACGGTTACCTCATTCCCGATTCGGACAACGAGATACAGGCCCGTTTGACGTAT
>JAUWEX010000122.1 GCA_030607235.1 Planctomycetota bacterium
CGCGGCTCCTGAACGTCCCGAAGGTGTTCCCCGAGGCTGGCAAAAACATTCCCGCGCTGATGGCGCAATTTGAGGGCATGAGTCTGAAAGAAATCCTCGGCAAGGTTCCCAACATTCGCGCGGCGGGCGGCATCGCCGCGCTGTCGGGCGATTTGGACGGCCTGAAAAAAGACCTGGCGCTGATGGGCAATTCCACGGGCATGGCCGAGGCGGCATTCAGGAAAATGGACAAGACCTCATCGGCGGCCTTTGCAAAACTCAAGCAATCCGTTGTGGCCGTTGCCGTCTCCATCGGAGCGGCGCTCGCGCCGATCGTTACGGATATCGCGGCTCGCATCAGCGGGACGGCAAGCGTGATCTCCGACTGGATCGGCGAGAACCAAAAGATGATCGTTACGATCGCGAAGATCGTCGCGGGTGTTATCGGCGCGGGCATCGCGTTGACCGTCCTCGGAACAGTTATCGGGATGGTTACAACGGCCTTCGGAGTATTGGGGACGGTGGCGGGCGTTGCCTTGGGCGTGATAAGCGCGCTGCTGGCCGTGATCCAGTTCCTCCTCTCGCCCATCGGGTTGCTCACGGTCGCGATAGTCGGGCTGGTGGGCGTGCTGGTCTATCTCATCGCCTCCGCTGGCGGCGTGATTGGAATACTCGGTGAATTAGGCGCGGCGTTTGACGGCTTGCGAGACCAGGCGGTTGCGGCGATAGGCGCTATCGGCATCGCGCTCAAGAGCGGCGACATCGGTCTCGCCGCCGAGATATTCTGGGGGCTGTTGAAGGTCGCATGGATCACCGGGATTAACTGGCTCCTGAAACTCTGGCGCGGTTTCCGGGACGGTTTTTTGAGCATCGCCAACGGCACGTGGTCGCTCACACTGATCGGCGCCGAATTCGTCTGGCACGGTTTGAAAGTCGGATTCCGCGAGACGATCGGATTTGTCCGCAAGTTGTTCGAGGACTTCAAGGGCATATCCAGAATCGTCTGGAACTCGGTCGCGGGCACGATTACCAACGCGCTCGCGGCGGCGTGGAACGGGATTGTGTCCCTGTACAACGAACTCCCCGGCGTTCTTCAAGTCCTCGGCGACCTGGAAGAAATGGATACGGTCAACATCGGCGCGGGCAACAGGAGGATAAGCGCGGAGACCAAATCGGCGAAGGCCGGGATAGACGAAGAACTCGCCGCGTCTCGCGCTGAAGAAACCAAGCGCCACGACAAGCGCGTCGGCGATCTCATTATGGACAACGCGAAGTACGAAGCCAACCTGAACGCCGAGCGCCGGGCCGCGAATAAGGAAGACGATGCCGAACTGGCCGCCGCGCAGAAGGAACTGGCCGCAACAATCCAGAAGGCCAGGGAACTCGAAGAAGAATCGAGCAAAAAACTCGCGGCGACAAAAACGGAAACAGGCCCGGATGCCGAGCAGAAGTTCAAGACATTCGACCCGAAGGCAATGGACATCGGCGGCATCGTCAGCGAACAGGTCGCCAAAATAGGGACCGCCGGATTGTTCGTCGCCTCGAACGCCGCGCTTGCCGGGCTTTCGGGCGGAGGCGTGCAGGACAAGATAGCGAAGAACACCGAAGACACTGCGAAGAACACCAAGCGGCTGCTTGAAAACATGCAGACAAGCGAGTTCGAATAATGACGATAACCTGCGTTGAAAAATACGATTCGCGGGAAGTTACCGACGGACAGTCGGCGGAATTGACCTATGCCATTCGCGGCACGGCGGACGAGGGTGAGGCGATCGACATTTTGAAATCGACCGCGCCGACTTCGTTTCGGGGGCTGGTTCGTCAGCCGGTAACGGTCGAACCGGTTCATCAGGACACGTATAACTCCGACGATTCAATATGGAACGGCACCGCGAAGTACACGCCCTACGAGCCACCCGAAATCCCGGAAACCGGGGAGTCCTCCTATTCATTCGATACCAGCGGCGGATCGCAGCACATCACCCAGAGCCTTGAGACGGTTGCGAGCTACGCGATCTCAGGCATCGCGCCGGATTTCAAGGGAGCGATCCGGGCAACGCACGACAACGTGGAGGGCGTGGACATCACCGTGCCGGTGTACAACTTTTCCGAGACGCATTACGTCAGCAACGATGACCTGAACAAGTCGGCGTATTTCTATCTGACCGGCAGGGTCAACGACGCTTCGTTTAAGGGCTTTGACGCGGGAGAGTGTCTGTTCCTCGGCGCGTCCGGATCGAAGCGCGGCAAAAAGAACGACTGGGAAATCACTTTCAAATTCGCGGCCAGCCCCAATCGCACAAACATCACCGTGGGCGATATCACCGAGATCAGCAAGAAGGGCTGGGAGTATATGTGGCCGCGTTACGCCGACAGCGAGGACGACACGGCAAAGGCGATCGTGAAGAAACCCGTCGCGGTCTACATCGAAAAGGTCTACGAATACGGCGATCTCGGAGATTTGGGGATATGAGCAAATTGAAAAAAGTATTGCCGGGACAGCCGCTGAAGATATCCGCCACGACTTACAATCTGTTCGTCGATGCGGCGAACGATTATCTCCAGCGCAGGCTGCGGCTGGGCGGCGGGGCATCCGGGTTCCAGAGACCCGCCGGGATTATCAGCGTGAAGAACAATTCGGGTTTCGACCAATCGCGCTTCGCCGTTCTGGGGCTCGACGAGCCGATCTACTCGCCGACCGACAACGAGATCGAATTCAAAAACAATCCCTCGATGAAAGCGGTTGCGCCCACGCTCTCGCATTACGGTAGATTCGTCGTCCTGCAGGAACCGCTTGCTATTGGCGTGATCGGGCGCGGGATGGTAACGGGCATAACGCCGATGAGGATCGAATGGATTGCGCCCAACCTTGTCGGCAGCGAATTGTGGTCGGACGCAAACTGGGCATTGGTAGCGGTTGGCGGCGGCACCACGGGAGGCGACACAATGTTAGACAAGCATATGGCGTATGTTGTTCCGGGGGATGCTGTGTGGGGTACAGGAATTGCCATCACAAACAAATTATCGGAACCCGTGCAAGTGCTATTCACTCTTTGGGATTGTCAGGGCGCGATGTTTACGTGTGTTTATCCGTTCGGTAATCCTCCTGCCAGCGGATATCTTTACGCAAACCAATCGTGGAGTACGTGGATGAACAGTATGTTGCCGGACTTCAGCGGAACCCCTGCTGTTGGTCAGGGGAGACTGGAAATAACGGTTACCAGCAGCGGGCACACATCCGCCGACATAGCGACGTTTTTCTTTGCGACGGACGGCATATTCGGCTGTTATGCGCCATACGGCCAGACCGGGCCATAATTGAAATCGAGGTGAGGTATGAATAATTTAGAAACGATGTTGGTCGCTGAAAAAACCGTAGCCGAGACCGAGGCGCAGAAGGCGGTACCGTTTGCCGCGTTCACGAATCCCATAGAATTCAAATCCAAATGGATCAAAAAAGGGATTGCTGAATTGGCGCGGCTGGAGAAGGAAGGCCATAACGTAACCGGCTTCGTCTTCAACACGCGGACGGGCGAAGTCATGCCGATTATAAGCAAAATAATTGAGGAAAAATGACATGGGGGGGTTCCCATTCGGGATTTTTTGACGGAGGAAAGCGATGAGCATTGATACACAACGCAAGCGAATAACCCTGAACCCGCCGATCGACTGCGCGGTCAGGGACAAGGGCGATAGTTCAGTTTCACCGTTCAGCGCGACGGCGACACGCAAGGCGATCCTGGTCGATCCCGTCTGCTTTTCCGAGGCCGACGAACCCAACGGCTATTACGTAAGCAACGATTCCGGCTCCGCCAACAAGATTTATTTCTGGCTCGGCGAGATGAGTCTTGCAGAGGCGAAAGCCAAGCCGCAGTCGTGCGGCCTGGTGGTCGTGCCTGTTGGCGCGGCGCTGGCAGTTAGCGCGTTTGGCCGCGAGGCAAATCTCAATATCAAGAAGGTGAACGCGCAGTGCGACAGCGGCGAGACCGCGAACGTGTACGTCCACATCGTCAATTACTGAAACCATTTTCCGGGAGGGACAACTATGAAACGATTGTTCTTTATGATTCCGCTGATAGTGCTGTTCGGCGGGTGCTCGCTGTTCAGGCCGCCGGAGCCGGTGGTTGTTGGCAGCGCGAAGGCGCAGGAATCGCTCGAAGCGGGCCGGGAGAGCTTGGTCAAATTTACAGAGGCCAGTTTGAAAAGCCTGGAAATTCAATTGCTGGAACGTGTGGACGAGGCATTCGCCGAGAGAAGCGCGGCGTTGAAAGACGCCGAAGGGAAGGTCCCGCTCGGCGAGGCTCCGACCAGCGTTACGGTGAACGCCGACGGCAAGGTTACTGCAAAAGGCGGCAGCGGCATCTTAAAGGAGTTCGCGTTGGCCACGGCTGCGCGGAATCACCGCCGCAAGTATATCCGGGATCAGTTTGCGAAGTTCTACGCTGCGTTGCGGGACATCGACAACGCGATCGCGATCAACAGGGCAGTGCAGAACTACCTCGCGCGCGACGACTGGACGCGCGACGCTGTGCAGGCCCTGAAGATCATCGACAAAATCGCCAAGGGCACAAAATAGGAGACGCGAATTATGAAGAATTATGACATGCCGGAACTGCCGTTGACCGAATGGCAACCGCCGGAAACAAAACTCACCGACGAGCAGGTCAAGACACTGGCCGCCAACATCGGCAACTGCGAGAACGTTGCCGAGTTGGTCGGCGTGTTCAAATCGACTCTCGCAGAACTCATCGATTCGCCGATTTACCTGGCGATCAAGGCCGCGATTGCGGGTTGATAGCGCAAACGCAAATTACCACAGGAGGCAATCTATGGCATACGAATCCAAACCCAAATGGCAGAGTTCGACTCTGCTCGTAACCGTCGCGATTATCTTCCTGAACGCGATCTCGCCCTTCGTGATGAAGCTCACGACCGGCGAAATCAGTTGGGAGATATTCGTCGCGCAATGCTTCACCACGCTGACCGGCGTGATATACGTTATCTTCGAGAAGAAACTCGACCTCCAGAAAATCAAGGGCGGCACCAA
>JAUWEX010000374.1 GCA_030607235.1 Planctomycetota bacterium
CGGCGCCACCGTTACCGTCAAGGTGATGCGCAAAGTCGGCGACAAAATCGTAACGAAAACACTCTCCATCAAGACCGCCAAAAAAGCCCCCGACTCCGGCGTATCGCTCGACGGCGACGCGGCGGACGGCACGCTGACCGCGGCACGACCGGTCGAACCCGACGAAATCGCCTTCATCGTCCGCAAGGCGCTGCCCGATGTCGCCTCCGTCGGCTCCAAAGACCGCGGCACGTCGGGTTTCGTGCTCCTGCAGAAAGGCAAATACAGTTGGCTCGTAACCGACGGTTTCGCGGTCAAGGCTAAACAAAAAATCACCGTGCGCTTTCCGCTCGCCAAGCCCGACAAGGAAGGCCGGAAATACGTCGAGACCCGGGGCGAGGTCGTAGGCGTGGATGAAATTCGCGGCGTCGCGGTAATCAGGGTCGAACGCAAATACGCGCCCTCGGCGTGGTCCACCGACACCACGCGCAAAATCGCGGTCTGCTCGCAGGTCGTAATCGTCGGCTCCATCTGCAAACGCGAAGGCCTGACCTCCTGCGGAATCATTTCCGCTCGGCGCAACATCAGCACCAAGGCCCTCTATCCGGGCTTCATGCTGACCGACGCGCTGGTCGCCGGCCCCAACCGCGGCGCGCCCGTGCTCGACGCCTCCGGCGCGCTCGTCGGAATGGCCGTCAGCGGCGGCAGCGCTTATGCAGGAATGGGCACGGTGCTGCCGCTGAAAGATCTGAAAAAAATCGCAACCGAACTCGTCGAAAACGGCCGCGTCGAACGCGGCTACATCGGCATCAAGGCGCTCTACCCGCTCGGCGCCGAGGATCGCAAAAAACTCAACCTCAACATACCCGTCGGCCTGCGCATCGGCGCGGTCATCAAAGGCGGTCCCGCCGCGCGGGCCAACCTCGCCGAGGGCATGATTATCCTCAAATTCAACGGCCAGTGGATTCGCAGCATTGAGCACTTAAAGGTGCTCGTCGCGACCGCGCCGGTGGGCAAACACGTCGAGATCGAAATCGCCGTCGACGGCATGCGCAGGACAATCCGCATCGCCATCGACAAAGCACCAGGCGGCACCTGGAGGCAATAGGGCAGGCAGGCGGGCAGTGCCCGCTCCCAATAGGGTAAATCCACCTGTCCAAATACCCGCGCCCTGCTTTTTGCCTAGTGGCAAAAAGAGGCCGGGCGCTTCCACCTACTGACAATTTGGGCAAGTGTGTTGTGTTGTTGGGGATAAAAAGGTGCCTGACACCCTTCCAATCTCTGCGATCTCTGCGGCTCTGCGGTTAAGAAAAGTCCTCTGAGTCCTCTGCGCTAAAAGAAAAAAATCTGTGAAATCTGCGTAATCTGCGGATAAGAAAAATCACACCCCGAATTCGCGCACAAGATTTGTCAGTAAGCGCAAGCGAAGCGCTCCGCGCGTTAGCGCGTAGCGAGCGGGTATTGAAAACAGTGCTTCCCCCACGCTTGTGAGCGGGCACTGCCCGTGCGGATTCGCGATGTGATTTCTTGACGCGGGCGGGCGCATTGCGTAAAATGCGCGCCCAGAAAAAAACGGGCGTGTAGTTCAGGGGGAGAACGCTTGGTTTGCAACCAGGAGGTCGCGGGTTCGAATCCCGCCACGTCCACCAGAAAACACAGGGAAGGCCATGCGCCTTCCCTTTTTTATGCAATGCGGTCGCGGTGTTTTCTGCTTATTTTACCTCTGAAATTTTTCGTGGAGCGCGAGTTTAGGAATTTTTTCCCTTGTTTGGCGTCGAGCGTATAGGATATACTTGTGTGTTCTTGATAATACTCAATCGGAGAGAAAACCATGTCAAATCACATCTGTCTTTTTCTCGTTTTCGTGCTGTGCCTCTTGTTCGTCCCGATGGGCTGCGACGGCAACGATACTCCGCCGCCAGGTGAGACTGCGTCATCAAATGATA
>JAUWEX010000225.1 GCA_030607235.1 Planctomycetota bacterium
GAAGTAATGAGCGCCAAGCCCAACGATTCCGTCGTATTTGCGGTCGGCCAGGAGACGCTCGAAGTCGCGGTTCCGATGGGAGAGCCCTTTGCGGAAGACGGCGACGGTTCTTACTGGGCCGAGGTTACGGTAGACGGTGCCGGCGACAAGCTCGCCGCCAACAGCCGCGCGTATTACGCGTTCAAGGTCAAGCAGGGTATTCAGGTTCTGATAATCGACGGCGCCTATAACGATGCGCGGCCCAGCGACTCCGAAACATATTCGCTGCGGTACATGCTGCACCCCAACCCGACCGAAGGCAAACGGAGCGACAGGTATCTTCGCACATACGTGGCGCTACCCGTCGTAACCACGAAACTGCCGCCGGCAGGCGAAAGCGGCGCGTACAAGTACGACAATTTCGACCTGGTGGTCATGGCCAACGTCAATCTCGGCGGTTATACCCCCGACGATCTGGCCGCGCTCGAAAGCTACGTCAAGGCCGGCGGGCATTTGATGGTTTTTATGGGCGACAAGGTGGCCGAGCCTTCGTCGATGGCGGTATACAACGCGCTCGACATCATGCCGCTACGGTTGCAGGCCGCACTGGGTAATCCGTGGGACGACGAAGTCGAAATCCACGGCATCGACTACAAGCATATCAACCATGTGATTTTCAGCAAGATTATCGCAAGCAAAAGGCTCGAAGAAAGCACCAAGGGTTCGCCGGCGTTCTCCCGGTACTTCGCCGCCGAACTGCGGAAGGAAAGCGAAATCATCGCCAACCTCAACGCCTACGACAAGCGCGACGAACGAAACATTACCCAGGTGCCCTTCGTGGCTATCAGGAGTTGCGGCGAGCGGGGCAGAGGCAAAACGATCATGTTCAATACCACCTGCAACACCTCGTGGGGCAACTTGACCAAAACCGACGTTGACGAAGTGTTTATCGTGATGCTTCACGAAACGATCCTGTACCTGCTGGCGATGGAGCAGTGGAACGTTACGGTAGGCGACGTGCTCAGCCACAACTATCAATTACGCGCTAATTACGAGATCAAAGGCAACGCACATGTTCTGCCGCCGCAGTCGGATTCTCCAGTGGCGCTGGACGCCAAGCAGTTGGACAATAATCCCCTCGGTCAGGATCGCTGGTTCGAGTGCGTGTTCTCCGAGGCCTACGCGCAGGGGCGCTGCGAGTTCCGCGTGGGCAACACCGTGGACGTCTTTAGCGTTAACGTTGCGCTTGACGAGTCCGACCTGATGCACGTCGATCCCGAGTCTCTTATCGTTAAGTACGAGGGCCTCAAAAACGCCCGGATACTGTCGTGGAACTTCAACACCGAAGGAGGCGGCGTCATGGAACTGGAAGGCATTACGACCTCGCCGGACAGTTGGAAGCTGCCGCTGCTGATTATGGTGTGCCTGATGGTGCTGGAGAGCGTTCTGGCGCTGTGGTTTGGCCGCAAATCGTCAAGATAGGACGCTGTTGACAGTTTAAGCGATAAGCGAGTTTTTAGAAACAATTCTACTGGAGCAACCAGATATGAATTTTTTGGCCGATCTGAGCGTAAAGACGTTTTTCGACAATCCCGTTACGAGATTTCTCTTTGGGGTCGGGGACGCTGAATTCAGCGACAAGGCCGAGTTGGGCTTGCAGAACATGATGCCGGCCTGGTTGTTGCTGATGATTGTCCTGCCGGCAGTGTCCCTTGTGATACTGCTGTATTACAAGGAATCGCAAAATGCCGGCAAGGTCGCCAAGGGATTTATGGCGGTGCTGCGTATACTGGTGTTGTTGCTGGTTCTGCTGGTGTTCATGGAGCCTACGGTCAAGTCGGTCAAGAGCGAAGAACGCCTGCCGACGATCGTAATCGCCGTTGACACGTCGGCCTCGATGAATATCGTCGACGTGCAACTGCCTCCCGAACAGGCCGAGCGGCTTGCCGCCGAGATCGGCACGACCGCTAGAGACATAATAGAGTCTTCGAGCCGTCTGGATCTCGTCAAGCAGGCGCTCGCCCACAAGGACTTCTTGGTCCGGCTCGAGAGCATGGGTGTGGTCAAACTCGTTACGTTCGACAGCAAGATCTATTACGAAGACCGCGAAAAAATTTCGGGCAGTCTCACCGATCGGATCGGTGCGCTGAACGCCGCCGGTACGGACACCAACATAGCCAATGCCGTGAGCGAAATCATCGAGGCCACGCGCGGCGACTACGAAGTGGCCGCGATCATCGTGATCTCCGACGGACGCGACACCATCGACGCGGAACAGGCGGCCCGGAATCGTCAGAGCCTCGAAGAGGCGTTGCGCTCGCCGAACAACCGCGACCTGAGGATATTCACCATAATGGTCGGCGACATATTGCCATCCAAGGACATTATCGCCCGCAGCATCAAAGGCCCCTCCAGGGTCAGCAAAGAAAGCCCCATCAGGCTCGATCTGTGGTTTACTCAGATAGGCTTTACAGAGGGCGAGGTCGAATACAGGATAACCGCGACCAACATCGACACCAAGGTTACCGAAACCGTCGTTGACTCAAAGGAACAAACGCGGTTTAAGTTCGAACTCACCAAGTTCCTGAAAGAGGGCGAAATCAGCAAGGAAATCAAGGAAACGAAGATTGTCATGCCGCAGGGCACGGGCAAGTGGCTGTATAATATCGAGATAATTAAGGCGCCCAAAGGCGAGATCGACCTGCAAAACAACCGCACCAATCCCGGTTTGCTGATTACGGTAACGGACCGGCTCCTGAAGGTGCTCATCGTGGAAAGCCTTCCGCGCTGGGAATACCGTACGCTCAAGAGCGTATTGCTGCGCGCTAACAAGGAGTTCCAGGTGCAGTGCATGTTGTTGGACGCCGACCCGAATTTCCCGCAGGAGCACACCCTGTTTCCCGACGAGCCGCGCTACAAGAAACTCCAGGACGAGACGCCTTCGCTGGACAGGTTCCCCGATGCCGAGGCGCTGGACAAGTACGACGTGATCATTTGGGGCGACGTGAACCCCGAGACACGGCGGATGAATTTCAATTCGCAGCAGATGGAAAACGTTGCGAAGTGGGTGCTGGAAGGCCACGCGTCGGAAAACAATCCTCCGGCCTCCGGCGGCGGCATGATATGCATATTCGGCAAGCAGTATTTCCCGCATGAGTACGGCGCGTCCGCGCGCGAGCAGGGCGCCGCGGCGCTGGGCAAGGTATTGCCCTGCGAAGTAGACGACCTTGACGAAGAAATCACGAGCTCCGAAGAGCCCTTCTCGTACAAACTGGCGCGCGAAGGTCTCGACAGTGAAGTATTGCGATTTTATTTGAACAGCGAGATGAACAAAAAACTCTGGGAGACC
>JAUWEX010000304.1 GCA_030607235.1 Planctomycetota bacterium
CAAGCGACATAAGAGGCGACCTGCACATGCATACCAACGCCTCGGACGGCTCGTTCACGCCGCGCGAAGTCATGGAATACGCCGGCAGCCTCGGGCTGGAGGCGGTCGGAATATGCGACCACGACACGGTCGACGGCCTCGAAGAGGGCGCACACGCCGCAAGGGAATTCGGCATCGAATTCGTCCCGGGTATCGAGTTGAGTTGTCCGTGGCGGGGGATGGAGCACCACCTCCTGGGCTATTACATGGATACCGAGGAAGCCGGATTCCGGCGGATGCTGCGAAACTGCCGCGACGAACGCATAGTAAGAATGCAGGCCACGGTCGAAAGGCTGCGCAAAAACGGGATGCAAATCCCGGACGCAATCCTTGAGCGCAACGGCGGAATGATCGACCGCGGCGATATCGTGTGGGAGTTCATCAACCAGGGACTCGATAAAGATTTCTCGTCGGCCTACCCGAAATACTTTTGGCCGGACAAGCCCGGATATATCCTGCCATATTCCGTCGGCGATATTGAGCCACTGACAGTAAGGCGCGCTATCGAGATAATTCACACGGCGGGTGGCGTCGCGGTACTTGCGCACCCTGTCGGGTTTTACGTGAAGGAGATGCCGCGCGAACAGGTCGCCGAGGCGGCGGAGTGGGATCTGGACGGACTCGAAGTCTTTACGCCGCGCCACGATGAGACACAGATGCGCTACCTTCTCTCGCTCGTCGAAGAATTCGGCATGATTGTTACCGGAGGCACCGACTGCCACGGCAAAATTAAGGATGAACCGAGGATGGGCACCATGCGCACCGATTTATCGTTGCTGGAAAAACTGCGGGCCAGGGCGCGCGAGTACAAAACGACCGACCACGAATGAAAAACCCGCGCACAATAAAACTCACCATCGAATACGACGGCACCGGCTATTCCGGCTGGCAGCGGCAGGACAACGCCGTTTCGATCCAGCAGGAAATCGAAGAGGCTCTGGAGCCGCTGTTCCAGCAAACCATCGCCCTCGAAGGCTCGGGGCGCACCGACGCCGGAGTCCACGCGATAGCCCAGGTCGCCTCGTTTCGGTTCGACGACTCCGCGGACCGCGGAATCGTCAAGCGCGGCAGGAGGCTGGAGCGCGAGAGACTGCGGCGCTCGATGAATTCGATACTCCCCGACGACATCGTCGTAACCGACGCGCGCGAAATGCCGGCGGATTTTCACGCACGCTTCAGTGCAAAAGGCAAACGCTATCGCTATCTCGTGTTGAACCGGTCGTATTTTTCCGCGTTTTACGTCAACCGCTGCTGGTGTTACCCGTACCCGCTAAGCCTGGCGCGAATGCGCCGCGCGGGTCGGCTGCTGAAAGGGCGCAAGTCTTTTCGCGCCTTTACGAGTCACGCGTACGAAGAAAAAATTTACGTGCGCGATCTGCGGCGCGTCTCGATATCGCGGGACGGGCCGTGGTTCACGTTCGTCTTCGAGGCGGACGGGTTTCTCTACAACATGATCCGCAATATCGTCGGCACACTGACCGATATTGGCAAGGGAATCATCGAACCGGAAAAAATCGCGGAGATAATTGAATCCGAACAACGGCGTTGCGCCGGAACGAAGGCGCCGCCGCAGGGACTTTACCTCGAAAAGGTTTTTTACTGACGATGAGGGCGCTGATCTACAAGAAGCACGGGGGAGTAAAGTTCGTCGCGGACTGCCCGCCGCCCAAACCCAAGCGCGGCGAGGCGCTGATTCGCGTGCGCCTGGCGGGAGTCTGCAACACGGATATCGAAATCACCCGCGGCTACATGGATTACCAGGGCGTTCTCGGCCACGAGTTCGTCGGCGAGATTTTCGACTGCCCCGACAAGAGCCTCCTCGGTGTCCGCATCGTGGGGGAAATCAACTGCTCCTGCGGCAAATGCCGGACCTGCAAGGCGGGGCGGCCCAACCACTGCCCGACGCGATCCGTGCTGGGGATTTTCAAGCGCGACGGATGCTTCGCCGAATTCATCACCCTGCCGATGAAAAATCTTTATCCGATTCCCGACGAGGTTCCCGACGAGGCGGCGGTGTTCGCGGAGCCACTGGCGGCGGCCATGCGGATACTCGAACAAATCGAACCCACGCGCAAGGACGAGATCGCGATTATCGGCGACGGCAAACTGGGGCTGCTGGTAGCGATGGTTTTCGGATCGAAATTCAAAAAGCGCACTTACGCTTTCGGCCATCACCAGACCAATCTGGACTTTCTAAAAAATTACGGCGTCCAGACGGCGATCATTAGCAAACCCACCGACAAACGCTTCGACATCGTCATCGACTGCACGGGCAACGCCGGCGGTTTCCGGCAGGCGATGGCAATGACGCGACCGCAGGGAATACTGGTACTGAAAAGCACCTTCGCCTCGTCCGAACCGCTCAACCTTGCGCCGCT
>JAUWEX010000378.1 GCA_030607235.1 Planctomycetota bacterium
GGAAATTTGCACGCACGTGATGGAGCGCATCGGAGTCCTCTTCGCCAAGCGGCCCGAATTGGATGCGCGTATAGAGATCGACGAAGGTATGCCGCCGCTTCGCGCAAACCCGCACGACCTCGCGCGCGCGCTCGTCAACGTAATCCACAACGCAATACGATT
Organism: Planctomycetota bacterium; assembly: GCA_030607235.1. Classification (GTDB taxonomy): domain Bacteria; phylum Planctomycetota; class B129-G9; order B129-G9; family B129-G9; genus JAUWEX01. The sequence continues at coordinate 163 of JAUWEX010000378.1, forward strand.
CACACCCGACGAAAACGGGCTTATCGAAATAAACGCTTCTCACGAAAACGGCGCTATCGTCTGCCGCGTCTGCGACAACGGAATCGGGATCGACAAAAAGTATCACGAGACCGGTTTCGAGCCGTTCGTGGAGTTGATCGACAAACTCAAGCGCTCGTCGAGCGCGGCGCGTTTTCGGTCGTCGGGGCTGGGATTGGGGCTGACCATCGCGCGCGACATCGTGGAAAAACACGGCGGCGAGATTTCGCTTTTCAGCGAAGGCAACGACAAAGGAACGACCGTGCGAATATCGCTGCCCGCCGAGGAGTAGGTCAGCCGGAAATCCGGGGGCCTTTTTCGAAGGATATTGAATTCCAGGCGTCGTTGAATTCGCCCAGCGCGGCCTTCCACTCGTTTTGAGAAGCGGTAAGCCGGAAGGTAAACGACTTGTTATTTTGGCTGAAGGCGCGCGCCATAGTAACCATCGTTACGGTCGACCCCTGCGGCTTGTGGCTCCAGATCAATTCAAAACACGTGCCCAATTCGTCGGAGTTGGGCGTGGCCGAAGGCTTTACTACCTTGTAGCCGCTCATTTCGCGAGCCTCTTTCTCGTGCTTTTCGCGCATTTCGTTCAGCCGCATTTCGCTCCCCGTTACGAGTACAATCTCGGCCTTCAGCCGCTCGTTGACGAAAACGATCTCCGCGCCGGCCGACGAGCCTTCAATTTTCCAGTCAAGCGAAAAAGTAAGCCCCAGGCCGGTAGCGACATCGCGAAAACCAAACACTTCGCTATCGACGGTATGAGAATCGTCGGCGGCGGGCATCAGCACCAGCGCGCCCAGAGCGGCCCCGAAAATTATCACCGCAACGACGGACATGGTAACGGCCTTCTTGTAAAGCGCGGGCCACTCAACGGCCAGCAGTTCGACCGCGGGTTCTTCGTGCGGGGCGGCGGGCTCGGTCTCCGGCAGCAGTATGGGTTTTTTCGGAGCGGCGGTTTTGGCGGACAACTCGCGCGGGATCCGCATCGTTCGGCCGCATTTGGAACACGTCCCCAGCCGCCCGGCCATATCGGGGTTGACCTGCAAGGTCGCACCGCACTTGCACTTTACTTTTATCGAGTCCATAAATTATCCCTGCAATGAAAAATGGATTTTACTCAAATCGCGCCGACCTGTCAACGCCACCGGCAACGGAGGCATTTTTTGCGGATTTCCCGTTGACAAACCACCGCTTTGCTGATAGAGTTCCCCGCTATTAACAAATCCTCAGCAGGTGATTTATGCATTTTACGAAAACAACGTTAGTAACCAAAGAAAACGCGCAGCACGACTGGTACATCATCGACGCCGATGGTAAGCGACTGGGACGCCTCGCCGTAAAGGTGGCGACCGTACTGATGGGCAAGAACAAGCCCACTTATACCCCGCACATCGATACCGGCGACTTCGTAATCGTCGTCAACGCCGAAAAGATCGCGGTAACCGGCAACAAACTCGACCAGAAGGAATACGCCCGCTATACCGGGTACACCGGCGGCCGCAAGACCGAAACGATGCGCAATTTGCTCGAACGCAAGCCAACCGAAGTGATAAGGTTGGCCGTTAAACGTATGCTGCCCAAGACCAAACTCGGCAGGCAGATGTTTAAGAAACTCAAAGTATACGCCGGGCCTGAGCACGAACACGCCGCACAGATGCCCAAGGCGATGGATATCTAACCGGAGAATTCCTTGGCTAAACAGAACTTTCATCACGGAACGGGCCGCC
>JAUWEX010000176.1 GCA_030607235.1 Planctomycetota bacterium
GTACTCGCGGCGGAAAAAATTCTACGACCTGCTCGGCGAGATCGCGCGGGACTGGCGGCCGGACGGCGAGTTTTACGACGCGGCGGACGTGGCGCTGCCCGCGGACTGCGACGCCGACGACATCGCGGCCCTTCGCGAAGCCCTCGCCCGGCGAATGCGCGCCGCCCGCGTCGCCCTGCGGACGGCAACCGCGCTGCCGATCCATCCCTGCCGGATGGGGCGGCTGCTCGACGGCACCGCCAACAAATCGGTGATGCTCTTCGAAGAGGTCGCCGGGTTGCTGCGCGCGATGATCGAGAGCTACGGGCGACACAAACGCGAAATCGTCGCCGACAAACAAGGCGGCCGCCACTACTACGGCGACCTGCTGGCGATGGCGTTTCCGACGGCGCGGATCGGGGTACTGCAAGAAGGCCCCGCGTGCAGCACCTACGAGATCGAGACCCCGCAGGGCCGCGCGCGCCTGTCGTTCAGGGCAAAAGGCGACAGCGCCCACCTGCCGACGGCGCTAGCCTCGATGCTCAGCAAGTACGTGCGCGAAATCTTCATGGAGCGTTTCAACCGATACTGGGAGCGGCTGGTGCCGGGCATCAGGCCCACCGCCGGCTACCCCCGCGACGCGGCGCGTTTTCTCGACGAGATCGACCCGCACCTGAAAAACGGCAACTTCGAGATGCGCACGCTCGTCAGATACAAATAAACGGAGAACTCGATGATAAAAAACGACAAGGCCGACCGCCAAAAGGCGCTCGAAATCCGCCGACGCTACCGCGGCATACTCGGCGTAGAACCGCGAATGCACGTCAAGGACAAACTCGCGCTCAGCCTCGTCTACACGCCCGGCGTGGCCGAGCCTTGCCGCCAGATCGTCCGCGACCCCGCGGCCGTATACGACTACACCTCGAAAAAATCCAGCGTCGCGCTGCTCTCCAACGGCGCCGACTTCCTCGACATGGGCCGCATCGGCCCGGCGGCGATGCTGCCGGTGATGGAAGGCGAAGCCGCGATCCTGAGCGCGCTGGGCAACGTCAGCGCCACGCCGATATGCGTCGACAGCGACGACCCCGCCGACATGGCCTTCGTAATCCGCAACGTCTCGCCGACCTTCGGCGCGATGGCGGTGATGGGCATGAGCGGCGACGACTTCGAGGAGATGAAATTCGACCTGTCCGCCGCGGCGGACGACGTGCCGCTCGTTCGCTACGAAGACGTCCTCGACGGCGTGTTCCAAAAGCGCGGCGACCTCGACGCGCGCGGCCGGTTCGCCGCCTCGTTTTTGGTGATGCCCGGCTACGTGCGCGCGCTCCTCGCCACGCGCCCGCGCAAGCCCGTGCCGCTGGCTTATTTCTCCGCCGCGAGAGAACTCGACAGCGTTTCGCTGGCGCGCGGCGCGAGTCGTTTCGTCGACTTCACGCTGACCGCGACGATCGCCCGCGCATGCGCCGACGCGTTCGTCTCCTCGGGCGAGGCCACCGTCGAGATAAACACCGCCGTCCTGACCGAGCGGATTATGCGCGAGACCTACGAGTCGCCCTCCGGCGTCATCGACCGCGCCGCCTCGCCGTGGTCCGCCGGCGACCTGGCGCAGGGCGGGCTGGACCTGTACCGGCGCTACGGCGGTTCGATAAGGACCCGCAGCAAACTGCCCGTCGTCGACCGTTACAGCATCTCGCTCATCGCCGCGCCCGGCAGTCTCTGGGCCGCCGAAGAGGTCGCCAAAGACCCCGCCAAACTCGCCGAGTGCTCGTCGATCTCCAACAGCGTCGCGGTCGTTACCGACGGCACGGCGGTGCTGGGGCTGGGCGACATCGGCTCGCAGGCCGGGATGCCGGTGATGGAGGGCAAGTGCGTCCTGTTCAACAACTTCGCCGGAGTCGACGCCGTGCCGATTTGCCTGGCGACAAAAGACGCCGACGAAATCGTCCGCACGCTCAAACTCATCGGCGGAACCTTCGGCGGAATCAACCTCGAAGACATCACCGCGCCGAAATGCTTCGAGATCGAGCGCCGCGTCAGCGAAGCCGTGAGCGCCTGCGTGTTCCACGACGACCAGCACGGCACGGCCACGGTCGTGCTCGCCGGCCTGATAAACGCGCTCAAACTCGTCGGTCGCACCCCCGACGCGAGCAAAATCGTCATCAACGGCGCGGGCGCGGCGGGCCTTGCCGTGGCACAGATGCTGCTGGATTACGGATTCGCCGACATCACCGTCTGCGACCGGAGCGGCGCGATCTACGAGGGCCGCGAGGAGGGCATGAACGACGCCAAGCGCGACATCGCCGCGCGAACCAACCGCGCCGGTGTCCGGGGCGGCCTCGCCGAGGCGCTGGTCGGCGTCGATATCTTCATCGGCGTCTCCGCGCCCGACTGCGTTACGCAGGAGATGGTGAAAACCATGGCGGACGATCCGATAATCTTCGCGCTGGCCAACCCCGTGCCCGAAATCATGCCCGACGCGGCGCGCGCGGCGGGCGCGCGTGTTATCGCCACGGGCCGCAGCGATTTTTTGAACCAGGTCAACAACGCACTCGTCTTTCCCGCGCTGTTCCGCGCCGCGCTCGACAGCGGGGCCGAAAAAATAAGCGCCGAGATGAAAATCGCCGCAGCCGAGGCGCTGGCCGCGTGCATCCCCGACGCCGAGATCAGCGAGAGCCGCTTCATCCCGTCGGTACTTGAGATGTTCCTGCACGGGCGAGTGGCGGCGGCGGTCGCCGAGTGCGCCGTGCGCACCTCGCAGGCCCGCAGGCCCGTCGACGCCGCCGACGTGCGGCTGGGGACCAACGCGATCGTCTTCGAGCGGTTGCCCCACGCGCTGCCGCGAATTTAGGGCGACGCGACGCGGCGGGGCGTTTGTGTGTGTGTTCAGATTCCGCGGCCGATTGCCGATGATACGTTAGAGAGTTAATGATTTTCGGGAAAAACGAGATGACGAATTTCAATAACGAACAGGACAGGCGGCGCTTTCCGCGTGTGAACGCGCCGATTTATTTTTCCTACTCATCCCGCTTCTCGCCGTCGGTTCCGGCGGCAAACGTGAGTCTGGGCGGGGTGCGGATGTTTGCCGACGAAAAGATAGAAATCGGCAAGCGCCTCAATCTGACGGTAACCCTGCCGCGCGGCGGTTTGATCGAGTGCCGCGGCGAGGTCGTGTGGATCAAGGACATGCCCGAAGGCTCGGAGGCCAACTACGACCTCGGCATATCCTTCGTCGATATCGCGCCCGGCGACCGCACGGCCCTCAAGGAATACCTTTCATAAGCCTGGCCGTTAGAGGCCGCGTTGACACGAAAACAACTTTTTGGTAACATGCTTTTCGCATTTTACGGCACACATAACGTTATGGATGATTTATGCATACCGCTCTTATAATTTTTGCCAAACAGCCCCACGCGGGGCGCGTGAAATTGCGGTTGAGCCGCGCGATAGGTGCGACGGAGACCGCGGATCTGACGCATTGCTTCATCATGGATACGCTCGACAAGATCCGCACGCTGGCGGTGGCGCGCAAGGATATGGGCTACATGCCCGAGGATGCGCGCGACTACTTTCGCGATCTTGTCGCGCCGCACCTCGACATATCGACCTTTGCGCAACAGGGCGACAGCCTCGGCGACCGCCTGCAGCACGCCTTCGGCCACGAACTCTCCTACGGCGCGGAGCAGATAGTCGCAATCGACACCGATGCGCCTACTCTGCCGCAAAAATTCGTCGAAGACGCCTTCGAAGCGCTCAAGCAACACGATGTCGTGCTCGGGCCGACGGTGGCCGGCGGGTTTTACCTGTTCGGCAGCCGCATCCCGACCAGCGCGATATTCCACGGGATACCGTGGGGCACACAGGACGTCTTCCGACAAATGGTCCACAACGTCATCAACGCCGGACTCAGCCTCAAGACGCTGCCGCCGTGGTACGAGGTGGACTCGGAGCACGAATTGCAATTCCTCAAGGCGCACCTGATCGCGCTGGAACACGGCAAAGTCGCAAACCTTCCGCAGGCCACACTCGAGTGGTTCAAAAAATATAAAATCTAACCTTTCCGTTGCCCTTATCACCAAAACGCCTCAACCAC
>JAUWEX010000166.1 GCA_030607235.1 Planctomycetota bacterium
TTACCGAGCGCGACAGCGAACGAATCCGCAAGGTACCGTTCCTGGGCGATATTCCGATTCTGGGCTACCTGTTCAAGAACAAGTATCACAACATCGTCAAGAGCAACCTTATCATCTTCGTTACGCCGCGAATTATCTACTCCGACGCCGATATCGAAGAGATTCTCGAGAGAGAAACGAAACTCAACAAGCGCAACTATCCCAACAAGTATCCGCAAACCGACGAGGATGGCGTTGAGAAGAAGCGCAAGCGCGATATCGAAGACACGTACAACAAACTGATGGGGCGCACCAACAAATACGACGAGTGGCGCCGCTATGACGATCCTTACGGCATCGGCAAAATAAAAGAGACCCCCGAAGCGGCGCCCGAAGAGGAGCACGAGGCCGCGCCGGAGGCGAAGACCGAAGACGAAGCCGAGCCGGAAACGGAGGAGTGAAGTTGATACAACAAGGGGCCGGGAAGCAAGTGGAAAAATAACAAGCGGAAAAAACAAAAGAAACGAACAAGAGAAAACCAAAAGAAAAAACTATTTCCCGTTTCCCCTATAATCTAGGTGGTGGAGGGCTCAAGGCCGTATGGTCGCGAGCCCTTCATCGTAATATGACCGGGCCTGCCGGGGGCCGCGTTTTTTACCACTGGCCTTCGATAACGGTATCGGGTATAATGAACGGTTTGGGAGATCGGAGCGGGGGGATAACGGGAGCGCGACGGAGAAAGACCGGCGTATTGCCTGATATTTCCGGAGAAGTCTGAACATGAAACACAAACCTGCAATGTCCCGCGAAGAAAAAGACGCTGTCATCAGGGATAATTTCATAAAACTACGGCGGGACCTTCAAAGACAGGCTTTGAAATGGGAAAGCCGTCCGTTTGCTATCGATTTGGCGACAAACAACCTGTGCAATCTCCGCTGTATTATGTGTTCGCCGAATGAACGCCAGATGCCGCAAAGCATGAGCGGTGAAGACCTGAAGCGAATATGCGAACAGGTTCTGCCGACGGCGACGGTGCTCGCGCCCTCGGTTGGCGGCGAGCCGTTTCTTTCCGATATGGACATGATCGTGGAGCAGTGCCGCAAATATCTCGTCGAAATGAACGTAATCACCAACGGCACTCTTTTGAATCTCGAAAAATACAAGCGCATGCAGGATGTCGTAAGGGTTTTGCATATCTCCTTCGATTCGCATATCAAGGAGATATACGAGCGCATAAGGGTCGGGGCGAATTATGAGCAGGTTGTCGGCGCTATCAGGGATGTATGCGGCGAGGCGGCAAAAGACGGAACCGAGATATTGCTCAGCGCGGTAATGCTTAAGGATAATGTTAGGCACTTGCCGGAATACGTGAATTTCGCCGCCGATATCGGCGTGCACTCGATTGAGATTCAGAAGATGTTGCACACTGTTCCCGATGCGGAGCAAATGGACGCCTTCGGCAATATCCCGGAGGACGAAATACGCGACATATACGCTAAAGCGCTAGACGTGGCGGCCCGGCGCGGGCTTAATATCTATTCGTATCTTTGTGGATTCGAGATCGTTCTGCACAATCCCCCAAGGGCCCAAAAGTATCGCTATCCCGAGGTGTACGAGGCGCTCAAGGACAGACCGCCCATGATGCCCGCTTATTATGTGCGGATCAATCCCGACGGACAGGTGTTGCCTTGTTGTATGTCGGACCATCCGGGTGTTATGGGCAATATACTGGAGCAGCCGTTTGAGAAGGTATGGAACGGCAAAGCGTACCGGCGTCTGAGAAAGCAACTTTTTACGGGGAAATTTCACAGGGCATGCAGGGATTGCGAATGGCGCATACACTTCAAAGCCGCCAAAATCGAAAAGGCGTATGCGGAAGTCCGCAACCCCAAACATATCGACCGGCTCGAATTCTACGAAATAAGCGAATAGCCCGGGCAGGCAGTCCGCCCAGCGATAACGGCAACGGGAAGGGTATTGGAATAGGCGGATTCTCCGCGTTTAGGTGCAGGCCTCGCCTGCCTGTGCGCTACATTTTGCCGTGCCTGATGATGGTTACCAGCAGCCAGAAACCCATAGCGCCGGCGGTAAGAAACCCCGCGATTCCGATGATGGGAATCTCGTGCCACTTCGGCGGAATGTCGGACAAAACAATCAGCGATGACCCGATTATCAAGGCCGCCAGCACGATGGCGAAGGAGATTCGATTGCTGACCCGATCATGTGTCTTGATCATCGGCTCCATGCCCCTGTGCTCGAATTCGACGTGGATTCGGCCGTGCCTGATCTGGGCGACGATATCCTTGATGTCGGCTGGCAAGCCTTGCAACAGCGCTCCAAAATCGAGACCGGAGAGGTATATGTCTTTGGCCAGTTTCCCGGGGCTGAATCGCTCGGCCATGATCTTTTTGGCGAATGGCCGAGTGTGTTTAATCATGTCGAAATTGGGCGACAACTTTCGCCCGTTGCCCTCGACAGTAACCAAGGCCTTGATCAGCAGGTAGAAATCCGGGGGAATCTTAAGGTGGTGGTGCGCCAGTATCTGGGTGAATTGCGCCAGGAGACGGCCCATATTGATATCTTTGAGAGGCCGATATAAGTGCTGCTCGGTGAAATCGGCGACATCGGCCTCAAGGGCGTGGTTGAGATTGGGATCGGAATCGGGATCGTTTTTTGCCGCCAAATCGAGAAAGGCCTTGGTGATCTGCTCGGCGTCGCGGTGCACTACGGCGATGATCAGATTGCTGAGATATTGCCTGTGGTGTCTCGATAGCCTGCCCATCATTCCGTAGTCAAGAAAGCACACAACGTTGTCCGGCAGGATCATGATGTTGCCCGGATGCGGATCGGCGTGAAAAAATCCGTGTTCGAATATCTGTTCGAGAATGAGGTTCGCACCGCGATCGGCTATCACTTCCAGGTCAAGCCCCTTTTCGGTCAGCGCCGAGAGTTCCGAGACCTTCGTGCCGTCGATGAACTCCATAGTCAGGATCTTCAGGCTGGAAAGATGGGGAAAGACCTTCGGGATGCGTATGGTTTCGTTAGACTCGAAATTCCTGGCGAATCGCTCCATATGACTGGCTTCGGCGTTGAAGTCCAGCTCTTTTTTGATCGTGTGCGCGAATTCCTGAACGACTCCAACGAGATCAACCGCCTCAAGACCGTGAAGGTGTTTGTCCATCAGTCCGGCCATGTCGAGCATTATTTCCAGATCCACTTCGATGGTTCGGCGTATCCTCGGCCGCTGGATTTTTACCGCCACCTTCTCGCCGCCCGGCAGGACGGCGCGATGCACCTGTGAAACAGATGCCGCTGCCACGGGAGATTCGTCAAATTCGGCAAACAGGTTTTCCAGAGAATCACCAAGTTCGGTCTTGATGGAGTTTCTGGCCTGCTCGAAACTAAAGGGGGGGACAGTGTCCTGGAGTTTTTCCAGTTCGGTGCACAACTCCTGCGGAATCATGTCCGCGCGGGTGCTGGCAACCTGTCCCAGTTTGACGAAGGATGGCCCGAGTTTCTCCAGAACCATGCGTATCCGTTCCCATCGGGTCAAAGGAGTAACTGGTTTTCGATTAACCGACAATCCGCCCAGGCCAAGTCGACGGTTCAGGTCAATGCTCGTTACCAGATCGCCGAATCCGTGCCTAATCAGAACCGAGGCAATCTGGCGATACCGATTGATGTGGCGGTAGCGCCGGCCGAAAAAGGCCGATCCGGGAAGTGGCATAGACATGCTCCGCTATTTTTCCAGGGCTTGTTCCAGTTTGGCGATGCGGGCCTTCAACTGATCAATGTCTTCCTTCGACGGCAGGTGCATTTTGTGAAGCGATTGCTCAAGCCACTTATCCACCTGCGCCCGAAGATTCTCTCTGGCCTTGGCGGATTTTTTCAGCATGTCCTCGGCCATGCTCCGGGCCTCCGTCTCCGAAAGTTTGCCTTTCTCGACGAGATCTTTGGCGAGATCCTCGACACTTTCTTTTGCCATTGCCGCCAGACCCACGCCAATCATAAATGCCTTGTTGAGCGTTTCAAACATAACAAACTCCTCTCGGTTGATTTATCGTGCATTGTTCATACCGCGCATTATTTCCAACTACCTTTATTATAGAATAGCACGTTGAAATAAGATGTCAAATACAAAACCAGTACTCACAGGGCCATTTAATTCCGTTGTTTTTGCGCCTCTCCCCATCAGGCGGGCTTCCCCAAATTGTCAGCAAGTGGCGGCGCCCGGTCTCTTTTTGCCGTCAGGCAAAAAGCAGGGCGCGAGTAT
>JAUWEX010000001.1 GCA_030607235.1 Planctomycetota bacterium
CGGCTGGCTCTCGGCGATGGGGCTGGAGGAATTCGAAAACGAAATCAACGCCTTCGGCGCGCTCGTTACCGCCGGAGAGCAGGCGGGCAAAAAACTCGTCATCGCCGTCGTCCCGCGCAAAAAACGCTTCGCCTTGCAGACACTGCTCGAAAAATACGCCTTCGACGTTCAGCAAAAACCCGCAGGCCTCAAGGAAAATCCAACGCAGGCCATCGCCAACATCCGCCAGGCCATCCGCGCCTGCGAAGCGAAACTCGAACAGTCTCAAACAACCATCGATGAATTCGCCGCGAGCCTCGCCGACTTCCCGGCGAAGGCCGAAAGCAAACTCGAGATCGAGACCGCCACACTGCACGCGATGGGCACCTTCGGCAAGACCCGGTTTTGCTGCGTCGCCAACGGGTGGGTCCCGACACGCGATATTCCAAAACTGAAAAAGCGGCTCGACAAAATCACCGAAGGACGCGCCTACATCGAAGCGACTCCCGTCCGACACGGCGGCGGCCGCCACAGGGACATCCCCGTAGCGCTGACGACCAATCGCTTTTTCAAGCCCTTCAAACTCCTCGTCATCAACTACGGCGTCCCGGCCTACGGCGAGATCGACCCGACGCCGTTTCTGGCGATAAGTTTTCTCGTGCTGTTCGGCGTCATGTTCGGCGACGTCGGCCAGGGCGCGGTACTCGCAGCCATCGGGCTGGCGCTGCGACTCCGCGGCAAGAAGGAATCCGTGCGCGACTTCGGCTTCATCTTCATCTGCGCCGGAGTCTCGGCGATATTTTTCGGCCTGTTCCTTTACGGCAGCGTCTTCGGCAAGGAAGGCATCCTGAGATTTTCGCCGTTCCTGCTCGAACCGCTCCACAGCGGGCCGACGGGCGAGCTGCACCTGACGCGCCTGCTGATCGCGGCGGTAGCGCTGGGCGTGATGCAGTTGAGCACCGGCATCGTGCTCAACATCTTCAACCATTTCAGCGCCGGGCAGTACTTCAAGGGCATCGTCGACAAATTCGGCGTCGTCGGGCTTGTGCTGTACTGGGGCGCGATAGGGCTGGGCATAATCGGCAGCGCGCCGATCTACGTAATCCTGCCGTTGATAGGCCTGCCGCTGATCCTGATCGTGCTGGCCAAGCCGCTCGAAGCGATTTTTGCGAAATCCGGCGGCGAACACGAAGACGAGGGCTTGTTCATGGGCCTGATGGACGGCCTGGTGGAGTTGATCGAAACCGTGATCTCGTTTCTGGCCAATACCGCGTCATTTGTCAGGGTTGCAGCGTTTGCGCTGGCGCACGCAGGGCTGTCGCTGGCGATGTGGACGATAGCCGAGCAGATGAGCGGCGTACCGCTCGTGCCGATAGTCGCGGTGGTGCTCGGCAACGTGTTGATAATCGCGCTGGAGGGCCTGATCGCGGGCATCCAGGGCATCAGGCTGGTTTATTACGAATTCTTCGGGAAATTTTTCGAGGGTGACGGCACACCGTTCAAACCCTTCAGGACTAAAACACCATCACAGGAACGCGCGAGTCGGGTTCCGCAAAACCAATAACGAGAGGAGCGACAATGAAGGATCTATTTCCGAAACTAACCGTTTTGAGTCTGTGCTTCGCGGTAGTTCTAACCGTATCCGTGTTCGTCTTTGCACAGGCGGCCTTCGCCGAAGGCGCGGCGGCGACAGCCGACGAGACAAAAACAGCCTTGACGCCCGAAGAGGTCTCGCTTAATCAGACCTATGTCATCGCTATCGCAGTAATGGTCGGGCTGGGATCGCTGTCCGCGGCTTACGCCGTCGGCAAGATAGGCGCCGCGAGCATGGGCGCGGCGGCGGAGCGGCCCGAACTGCTCGGACGCGCGCTGATCTTCGTCGGCCTCGCCGAAGGTATCGCGATATACGGACTCTTGGTCGGCATCCTGATACTCCTGCTCAAGATGAAGTAGGCCGAAATGAAGTATTTCGTTATAGGCGACAGCGACACCGTGCTGGGGTTCCGCTTCGCGGGCATCGAAGGCAGCGTCGCGGAGAGCACCGTGGAAGCGCTCGCGGCTCTGCGCGAGGCGACCGCGCGAAGCGACATCGGCATCGTCATCATCACCGACGAAGTGGCCGACCGCATCCGCGACGAAGTTACCGCCACAAAACTCAAGATGTCGCGGCCGCTGCTGGTCGAAGTTCCCGGGCCTAACGGGCCTTCGCCGACCCGCAGGTCGCTGTTGAGCATCATTACCGAAGCGGTTGGCGTGCGCGTATAGCGCCGAAACGCGAGAGAGAAGCAAATGACAAACGAAACCGACGAAAGAAAACTGGATCGCGAAATCCTGGCCGACGCCGAAGCGCAGGCGCAGCGCAGCGTCAAAAAGGCACAGCGCGAGGCGCGGGAAATTCTCGAACACGCGCATAAGGAGGCGCAGGCGCAAAGCGAGGCGATTCTCAACGCGGCGCGCGAGCGCACACAGGCCCGGACCGCGATCATCAAGGCCGGTATCGAAATCGAGGCCAACCGGCTGGCGCTGATTGCACGCGAAAACACCGTACAGATGATCCTCGAGGAGGCGCTTCGGCAGACACAGAACCGCAGTCGACCGGAATACGCTGCCTCCCTTGCAACACTGGGGGTCGAGGCGATATCAAAGATGACCGGCGAGGCATTCGTGATCGGACTGAACGCCGAAGACACCGCATCGCTCGGCGAGAGCGTCCTCAAGGCCGTCGCGGAAAAGGTGCGACAACGAGACGGACGTGAAGTCGTGCTGCGGCTCGACGACAGCCCTCCGCCCATCGCCGCGGGAATCATTGTGCAAAGTGAAGACGGCCGCCAGCGCGTCGACAGCTCGTTCGCCAAAAGGCTGGAACGCAACAAAAACCGCCTCCGCCTGGAGACAGCCGAAATCATATTCCCCAACAAAGACGACAAGTAATATGAAAACAAAACAAAACGGCATCGTTACCCGCATCAACGGCCCGATCGTCCACGCGCGCAACCTCGCCGGAGTGGAGATGTACGAGGTGGTCTACGTAGGATCGCTGGAACTGGTAGGCGAGGTCGTGCGAATCGAAAACGACCGCTGCGTCATCCAGGTCTACGAAGACCCGACCGGCGTCAAGCCCGGCGAAGCGGTCGTCCCCACCGGAGGCCCACTCTCGCTGACACTGGGGCCGGGGCTGATCGGCAACATCTACGACGGACTGCAACGCTCGCTCACCGAAATTCACAACACCGGCCGCGCGTTCATCGATCGCGGCCTGAAGGTACACAGCCTGCCGGCGGACAAGACGTGGCCCTTCAAACCGCTTGTCGCAAAAGGTGCGCGTGTTTCCAGCGGCACGATTATCGGCTCAGTGCAGGAGACGCCGCTAATCGAACACCGGATTATGATCCCGCCGAATGTCGAGGGCGAAATCGTCGATATCGTCGGCCGGGGCGAATACGATATCGAGAAGGTAATCGCACACGTTCAGACCGACGCGGGCACGGTCGAGATAAAAATGTACCAGAAGTGGCCCGTGCGCAAACCGCGGCCCTACAAGGTCCGCCGCCGCTCCGACAAGCCGCTGGTTACCGGCCAGCGTATCATCGACACTTTCTTCCCCATCGCGAAGGGCGGCTGCGCGGCGATCCCCGGCGGATTCGGCACGGGCAAGACCATGACGCAACACGCGCTGGCGAAATGGTGCGACGCGCAGATTATAATCTACGTGGGCTGCGGCGAGCGCGGCAACGAGATGACCGAGGTGCTGGTGGATTTCCCGAAACTCAAAGATCCGCGTTCCGGGCGCTCGCTGATGGAGCGCACCACGCTGGTCGCCAACACCTCCAACATGCCCGTCGCGGCGCGCGAAGTCTCGATCTACACCGGCATCACGATCGCCGAGTATTTCCGCGACATGGGCTACGACGTGGCGCTGATGGCGGATTCCACCTCACGGTGGGCCGAGGCGCTGCGCGAACTTTCGGCGCGTCTCGAAGAGATGCCCGTGGAAGAAGGCTTCCCGGCGCACCTGCCGTCGAACCTCGCGGGATTCTACGAGCGCGGGGGGCTGGTCGAAACGCTCAACGGCAGGGAAGGCTCGATAAGCATCGTCGGCTCGGTTTCGCCGCCCGGCGGCGACTTCAGCGAGCCGGTTACGCAGCACACCAAGCGCTTCATCCGCTGTTTTTGGGCGCTGGACACGACGCTGGCAAACGCGCGCCACTATCCCGCCATCCACTGGTTGACTTCGTACAGCGAATACATCGACGACGTTTCGGAGTGGTGGCGCGAGCGCGACCCCGAGTGGCTTGCCATGCGCAACACCGCTATGGAAATCATGCAGCGCGAAGACAAGTTACAGCAGATCGTAAAACTGGTCGGGCCTGACGTGTTGCCCGATTCGCAAAAACTGATACTGTTGCTGGCCGACATAATCAAGGTCGCGTTCCTGCAACAAAACGCCTTCGACGCGACGGACATGTGGTGCTCGCCGGAAAAACAGACGATGATACTGAAGTGCATTATCATGCTCTGGGAGCGCGGCGGCGAAGTCGTAAGCCGCGGCGCGCCACTACGCGAGGTGCGCAACATGGCGTGCGTTCAGGAACTGATGCGCGCCAAGAACACCATCGCCAGCGACGACGGCAAAGCGCTGACCGCGCTTTACGACAGGATCGATGAAGAGTTGAGAAAAATTGAGGAGTCATATCTGTGAGCGATTACAGCGACCTGGAATACATCAGCGTATCGCAGGTGAGCGGCCCGCTGATCGTGGTCGACAATATCCGCAACGTCGGCTACAACGAGTTGGTCGAGATACGAAACTCCCGCGGCGACCTGCGCCTGGGGCAGGTGCTCGAAGTCAGTGAGAATCACGCAATCGTGCAGGTGCTCGAAGGCACCAGCGGCCTGCGCACACAGGGCACCTCCGCCCGATTCCTCGGCAAGCCGCTTATGCTGTCGGTCGGCAAGGAGATGCTCGGCCGCGTTTTCGACGGCATCGGCCGCCCCATCGACGGAGGCCCGCCGCCGCTGCACGGCACCCAGCGCGATATCAACGGCGAGCCGATCAACCCGTGTTCGCGGGCCTACCCACGCGACTTCATCCAGACCGGCATCAGCGCCATCGACGGCATGAACACGCTGGTGCGCGGCCAAAAACTCCCGATATTCTCCGGCAGCGGCCTGCCGCACGACCGCATCGCCGCGCAGATAGCCCGGCAGGCAAAACTGTTGCAGGAAGACGTCGACTTTACGATCATCTTCGCCGCGATGGGCGTCAAGCACGACGTCGCGCAATTCTTCATCCGCAGTTTCGAGGAAAGCGGCGTGTTGGGCAAGTCCGCGCTGTTTTTGTCGCTGGCAAGCGCACCCAGCATCGAGCGCCTGATGACCTCGCGTAGCGCGCTAACGCTCGCCGAGCACCTCGCGTTCGACGAGAACATGCACGTTCTGGTCATCATGACCGACATGACGAACTACTGCGAATCGTTGCGCGAGATCGGTTCGGCCCGCGGCGAAATCCCCGCACGCAAGGGCTACCCGGGCTATCTGTACAGCGATCTCGCGTCGCTGTACGAACGCGCCGGGCGCATCCAGTCCTCGTCGGGCTCGATCACGCAGATGCCCATTCTGACGATGCCCTCGGACGACATATCGCATCCGGTGCCCGACCTGACCGGCTACATCACCGAAGGGCAGATCGTGCTGGAGCGCGACCTGTTCCAGCGCAGCGTGTATCCGCCGATCGCCGGACTGCCGTCGCTGTCACGCCTGATGAAAGACGGCATCGGCGAAGGCCGCACCCGCGCCGACCATCCGCACATCGCCAGTCAACTCTTCGCATGCTACTCCAAGGTCAAGCAGGTGCGTGCGCTGGCCGCGGTCATCGGCGAAGAGGAACTCTCGGCGCTGGACAAGCGCTACATAAAATTCGGCGAGGAATTCGAGCACCGCTTCCTGACTCAGGGCGAATACGAAAACCGCTCCATCGAGCAGACGCTGGAGATAGGCTGGAACGTGATAACCACCCTGCCGCGAGAAGAACTGCACAGGGTAACCGAGGAAGAAATCGATCGCTATTACAAAGAGCGCGTGGCCGTCGAGACGCTCAAGAGCGAAGAAGCCGAAAACAACTACTCCGGCGGCAACGATATTGAACGAGAATAAATCATGGCGCGCCTGAATCTGCCACCGACAAAAAGCAGCCTGCTGCAAGTCAGCAGCAGTCTGGAATTTGCCGAGCAGGGTTTCGAACTGCTCGAGCAAAAACGCCAGATTCTCGTGCTCGAACTGATGTCGCGGCTGGAAAACGCCAAGCGGTTGCAGCAGGAATCCGACAGGGCGCTGACCGAGGCTTACAAGGCGCTACGCGCCGCGCAGATGTCATCGGGCTCGATAACGCTGATGCAGGAAGCGGCGTCCGTGCCGGTCGAGAGCGATATCAAGATCGGCGGGCATCGCGTGATGGGCATCGACCTGCCGGCGGTCAAGGCCCGCCCGGCAGAGATGACGGCGTCGTTCGGCCTGACGCGCACGAACCTGACTTCGGACGAGGTGATCGCAAAATTTCACGAGGTGCTCAAACTACTGGGCGAACTGGCCGAGATCGAAAGCGCGGTATTTCGGCTGGCGATGGAACTGCGCAAGACACAGCGGCGCGTCAACGCGCTGGAAAAGGTCTTCCTGCCGGAGTATCGCGAGACCATACGCTACATCCGCGATACGCTGGAAGAACGCGAACGCGACGAACTGATCATCATGAAGATGATCAAGCAACAGAGACATAACTGATTTTCAATTTTTTTCGAGGTAACCGGGCAATGGCATCTTCTCACCCGTTTCAACACATTCTAGTCTGGGTTGACGGCACCGACGCGGCGGACAACGCCTGCCAGAAGGCGATAGAACTGGCCAGCGCGGCCAGGGCGCGGATAACGGCGGTGGCGGTGGTCGACACCGAAACGCTGTCGTCGCTCCTGAAACAGAAGTTTCTCGTGCCGGACGAAATGCAGGACTTCGAGCGCGAGATAGAGGCGTCGTCGGAGAAATACCTCAACAAGGCCCGGGAGTGCGCCAAAAAAGCAGGTGTCAAGACCGACGTGGTGCTGCTACGCGGCACGTGCCACTCGGCGGTTCTGGCGGAGATAAAGAAAAGCGGCGCGGACCTCGTGGTGATGGGGATTTTCAGCGCCGAGGACATCCGCCGCGACCTCACCGCGCGCGAGAGGCAACTGCTTCTGGACAACTCGCCGGTACCCGTTCTGGTCGTGCCGTAAAACCGGCGCAAAATCCGCGATTATCTGATTTGCCTGCTCAATCCCACTGAGGACTTGTATCCCGTCGAAATTTTTGAACCTTTTTTCGTGATTGTTG
The DNA here is from genome assembly GCA_030607235.1 of Planctomycetota bacterium. Lineage (GTDB taxonomy): Bacteria > Planctomycetota > B129-G9 > B129-G9 > B129-G9 > JAUWEX01. Next base: position 7,339 of record JAUWEX010000001.1, read on the forward strand.
TTCTATATGTCAGCGTCGATATGTTTTTTCGGAAAAATCGAGAACTTTTCGGCAGCATCGGCGTCATATATAAGACAGCAATCTCTTTTACGGATCTTGCGGAGGAATAATTATGAAATCGCGTCTTATCCCAACCCTTCTTCTGCTCCTGCTGCTGGCCACGGGGGCCTATGCGCAGGAAATCGCCGCCCGGGCGTTTTCCGAAGGGCGCAAGGCCTTCGACGCGGAAGAATACGAAAAGGCCGTCGGGTTATTCGACAAGGCCGCCGAGACCGACCCCAAAAACCCAGAGGTCTACATCTGGAAGGGCAACGCGCTGCTGGCGCTGGGGCGCATAGACGAGGCCGCCGTCGCATGGCAAAAGGCCCTCGCGATCGCGCCCAACAACGCGACCCTCAAAAAGCGACTGGACAATCTGACAGCCGCGACAAAAAACGTCGACAGCAAAATCAGGCTGATCCAGCAACTGCTGGATATGCGTCTGCCCTCACCAGCATATTTCATAGGCTTTGCGCTGCAGAAGACCGCTCTCACCAAGCAACAAAAAATGGTGTTGGATTTGTTGGTCATCGACGCTCTGGAGAAAGGCAGAACCAGACCCCAGGAAGCGCTCATGCTCATTATAGAATGGCAGTCGCGATATCCCAACGCAACCGCCAACCTGGCCACCCGCGCGATGTTCATCCACATCCGCATCCTTATACACATGAAAAATACGGACGTAGCCCATAAGAAGATAAGCGAACTCATCGCAAAATATCCCTCAACCGCCGCAGCCCTTAAGGCGCGATTCGAAAAAGCACGGCTCCATGGTAATCAAATCGCGGTAATCAAGGCTTACACCGAAGTCCTCGCCGACAAAAACACAGCACAGTACGAAAAAGAGTTCTTCGTGTTCGAAGCGAGAGTTTTTCTTATTGGACTAATTACCCAGCAATTCGACAAGCCCACTGAAATCAATGATGCCCCCGCCCTGGCCACCGAGCATCTTTTCACAGCGCTCGACCCCAAAGACGATGTGAAAATCAGCCAGCTTGTACAACTCCTGAAACATATCTCACAACACCATAACAAAACCTCGCCGGGAAAAGCCATCGCTGTGATTGAAAAATTCGCCAACATGATCGATGCAAGCAGCCTCTATCACCACGATATCGCGCTAATACTTGCGGAGTCATATTACCAACAAGGAGTCGCTATCTTTTCCGAAGACAGCGCCCTCCCCGAGAAAGCAAACATCCTCAATGCGGCTTTCATCAAAGCCATCGATGCTTATCTCTCTGTAAAGCGGGTAAATACCGCTCTAAACGTCGTGAGATTCTACAGGGATCAATCGCTAAATGTACCGGCAATCGCAGCCTGCGAAAGAATCCTGACCAAAACCCCCGGCGCTAATGATGCGATCCTGCATCTCGTGGCAAGTTTGAATTTTGAGCAGGAAAAGGTCGAGGCAGGGCAATACCTCCGCGCTCACAGGCAACTGCCGGAAAAGTTAGGCGACTCGGCAACAAAAGCCCTGCAATACATCAAGACCTTCTGGCAGGAAAAGCGCGACAAAGCAATCAGCAAACAAATGCTGACACTTGCGAACATGATCGCGAAATTTTACGCCGATCAGGGCTATTTCGATGTGGCCCGTTCCGCCTATGATGTCTTGTCGCCGGACAATAGCAACTCCTCGCCGCTGACGCAGTTCGCCCGATACGGCAAGGCCAACATCACCAAGATCGAGGCCGATATCGACTTTGCGCGCAAGGCAAAACTGCGCGACGGAATCACCGGCCTGACCGAATTGCACAAAAAAGCCATCACGGAGATGAGCGCGGTTACGACCGCATCTTCGCCGATCGACCGGGCCGTCGCGATCGCCTGTTTCGTCAAGGCACAGAACCGCATAGCCGAGATCGCACGGCAATACGAGTGCCAGGGCGCGTTCGAGACTGCGCGCAATATTTACCTGCGGCTCGGTAAAAACACGAAGTGGCTCGGCTCCGAGGAGATGCGCTATCGCGCCGCGCTTTGCCTGCGACTCAAAGCCGACAAGGCCTTTGCGAAATGGCTGGCGAACGCAAAACAGGACGAAAAGCCGCAGCAACTCAGCGCCGAATACAAGGCCGCTATCGCCGACTATATCGCGGCGATCGCCGATATGCCGCGGGGATTTTTCGCCCCGGAAGCCCTGCGCGACATTCGCGGCATCGCCATCCTGCACGCCCGAGCGGGCGCGTGGGATATCGCGGCGGAAGTCTACTCCGCGCTCCTGGACAAAAACCTCCAGTATCGCGATCCCGAGCAGGTAAAGTACGAGATAGCGCTGTGCGAACTCGGCAAGGCCATACCCGAACACGCGCTGAAGATGCTGGAACTCATCGCCTGGGGATCCGCCCCGGCAACATACGGGACAACCCGGAGTATACGCTCGGAAGGGAACGAGGATGCCCCCCTGCTCGACGAACTCAGAGAAATCAAAGAAAGACTGCGCAACGTAATCGACGAAACCAAAGACAGCGAAGACAAATATGATTATTACGATAACAACGCTTATCGCGATACGGTAGTCAAGTTGCGCGAATTGGAACTTGAGCGCGCCAAAAAGATAGCACAAAAGGAACAACAGATACAACAACTGCAACACAAAAAAGCGAACCTATCCGGCGCAAGCGCTAGTAAGTACATCATAGATACACCGCGACCGTCAATCTCGATTTCCGCCGAGGAAATCAAGCGCCGCGCGGAGATTTTCAAGCAGGCCTACGCGAAACTCGCGGCCATCCTGCGCGAGAATCAAGGCAGGCCCATTGGAGACAAGGCGCGCGCGGAAATCATGGTTATGGTGAATCACCTTCGCGCAATCGGCGCGCCCAGGCACGCCGCACAGATGCTCGAAGGCTTCCTGAAAGACTTCCCGCAGGACAGCGAGGTTTCCAGCCTCCGGCTGGCGATCGCCAACGACTGGCTGTTTTGGGCCGCCACGGCTCAGACGGAAAAAACCGCACCGATGGACAGGCTCGCCGAAATCAGCGGACGATTCATCGAGGCGCGGTCTAAAATCGCAGCGCTTATCAAGGACTTCCCCGACGACAAGGCCGTGGTCGGAGCCGCTCGGCGTGCGCTGGCGCGCAGCTACCTCACCGAAGCACAGATGATCGGCCAATTCAGCCCCACGCAATCGCGCGGACGATACCTGCGCGCGGCGGAGGAGTTTCTGCGCCTGGCGAGAGAGCACGGCGAGACACTCAACGGGCAAAAAGCCTTCGGGGTCGTCTGGGCGATCGGCGAGTCGCTCGAACACCATCGATACTGGGACGAGGCCGTTACGGTCTACCGGCTGCTGGCGCGGCAATACCCGATCATGGCGCGCTCCAACCGGGCGGGCCTCAAGATCGCCACGATTTACAGGGACGGGATGCGGAATTACCTGCGCGCGGTCGAGGCCTACCAGGAATACCTCGGCGCAAACGGCGGCGACGCAGCACGAGTACAGGGGACGATCCTCAACATCGGCGGACAACTTCGCTCGGAAGCACGCTGGGTCGAGGCGCTGCACGTTTACAACGTGTTCGTCGATTCATTCCCGCGCCACCCACAGGCCGGCGAGGCGCTGCGGGCGATCGGCGAGATTCACCAGGCCAACCGCGCCTGGGACGAAGCGATACGCGCTTACAAACGCGTGATCGAGGAATACAAAACGGGCAATTGGGCACAGCAGGCGCAATTTGCTATCGCCGAGTGCCACATCCAACTCAGCCAGTGGCACCACGCCATGTGGGCCTACACGCACTACATCGACAAGTATTCGCGCACTCCACAGGCACAAAAAGCCCGTGAAAACATTATCATCCTCAAGGAGATCTACGGTTACCAGCAACTCATCAACGAAGGCCGCAGTCCAAAATGCGCCGACGCGCAATACATGATCGCCGAGATCGTCGAGAAGCAACTCCACAACAGCGTCAAGGCGATCGTTGAATACAACAAAGTGGCTACGAATTATCCCAAGAGCCATCGTGTCGACGATGCGCTGTTCGCGGCGGGCAAGTTGCACCTGGCTGCGGGCGATCTCAAGCGCGGCGGCGAAATCATGCTCGAAATTTTCACCAACCACCCCACCAGTCCCTATGCCGACGACGCGCTGTACCTGCTGGGGCAGGCCTACGAGCGACAGGCCGACGCAACCGCGGGCGTTACGCTGGAGAAGGCAAAACAACACGCGCAGTTCAAAGCACAAGGGGAATTCTACAATCAAGCCCTTGACCTAGATAAGAAAATCAGAGACATCAACGACGAGGTCCGGAAGTTGCGCGAAGAAGGCAAGTCCGGGGAGGCCGAAATGTTGCTCGCGGGCAAAGGCGCGCGACTCAAAGAGGAGCGCTCGATCTCCGCGCAGAACGCATATAAACAATCGAGCCAGATGATCGAAACCCTCGCCGCCCACGAGATGGCCAACCGGCAGGACAAGATCAACGCCCTGCTGCGCAAGGCGATCGAGGCCTACCAAAAAGCATCCACCGTTGCGCTGGGCGACCGCGCAGCCGATTCGCTGCTGAAGATGGCCGAGATATACGACAAGCGGCTCAAGGACGCGGACAAGGCGATGGCGGTATACGACAAGATCGTGCGTCTCTTCCCCGGCACCTCGGTAGCCGAAGACGCCGTCTGGCGACGCGCGCTTTACTTCGAGCGGAAAGGCGAATACAAAAAAGCCAAGGACGAGTACATCGCCTTTATCAGCAACTATCCGCAGTCCAAGCGTGTCGAAGACGCCTCTTTCCGACTGGCCGAAATGTACGAACACCTTCAGCAGTGGGAAGATGCGATGAACATGTATCGCAACTACCTCGACAAGTTCCCCAACGGCCCAAAGACACAAAAGGCCCGGGAACGCATTGCCTGGATTAACACATATCGACTGTAAAACGAACGACGAAGCCGATTCGCACGGAACTTAACTCTGGAGGACTCCGAGATGAATAAATACCGGATAATCATATTGCTGCCGCTGGCGATAATGTGCTTTGCCGCCTGCGCCACGGCGGACAACGCGACCACCGAGACGACGACCGAACCCACGAAAGAACAAAAAGCCGAAGAAGCCTACCAACAGGGCCGCCGGCTGTTCTTCACGGAAAAGTACAAAGAGGCCGCGGAGCGCTTCCGCGAGGCCGCTGAGCAGGACCCCGACAAGACCGTCTACCGGCTGTTTCTGGCCAAGGCCCTGCGCAACTCCGGCGACGAAAAGGAAGCCGAAACAATTTTTCTTGAGATACTCAAGAGCAACCCCGATCACGTCGAAGCCGGCATCGCCGTGGCGGAGATGTACGAAAAGGCCGGCAAGTGGAAGGAACTGATTGCGCTGCTCAAGCCGATTCTGGAATACAGGCACGATTACGCCGTCTACCACATGCTCGCAAAGGCGTACTACAACCTGCCGGATCTCAAGCAGGCCCGCACGCACTACGAAAAGGCCGTCGAACTGAACCCGCAGGCGGCCGAAGACCTCTACGAACTGGGCAACATCTACCTAGGCGAGAGCCGCTACGCGCTGGCGGCGGAGGCCTACGAGCGCTGCCTCGCACTGGGGCACGGTTCGGCCTTTCTACACTACAAACTCGCCTCGGCCTACAGCAACCTGCGCAACTACCTCGGCGCGATTTCCACGCGCGTCGTCAGCGGCGGCAAGCCCGACACGATAAGCGGCGACGTCTATCTCATCGACGCGGTTCCGGGCAAACAGGACACGTTTTACGTCGCACCGTCCAAGTCGGCGATCTACCAAGCCAACAAGGCAATCGCGATGGGGATCGACGAACTGGATCTCAAATTTCTCTGCGCCAATATTTGGCTGGGCGCGGGACGGTTCCAAAAGGCTCACGAGCGCTACACCGCGCTCGAAGAAAAATACACCAACGGCGAGATCGACAAATCCGACCGGGCGCTGTTTTACCACCAGTTCGCCGAAGCGGCTTTCGGTCTCGACCTCTTCGACGAATTCCTCAAGCACACCGCCAAAACCATCGAACTGGACGCCGCAACCTACAAGCCGCTGCTCGTCAACGCCTATCTGCGCGTGGCCGAGCGCAAAAACCGCGACGGCGACATGGCCGGATACGTCGAGTACATTAAAAAGGCCATCGCCGAAAAACCCGACGTCGCCTCGCTGCACCTGATGCTGGCCAACGCCTACCGTGACATGCAGGATTTCGCCGGCGCGGTCAGGCACTGGCGGCTCGTGCTCGAAATCGAACCCGACCGGTCCGACAGGATCGAGTTACTCAACCTCATCCGGCAGTATTCGACCGGGCAATAAAAACAATTCGCGACGAATCTCACCAAGGCCGTTCCTCACCGGAGCGGCCTTTTTTTCGGGGCCGCTCGGGGCGAGGCGAAACACCCGCCCGACCAGTATCGTGAATGTGTGGGATTTTGTCTTTTCTTTGACCCTCGATACGTGCTAAAATACCGGTGATATCCGTTTGTGGTTTCGCAATCTCAATGGAGAAGTTACCATGATGAAAACAACGACTATCTGCGGCCTTTTGGCGATCTTTCTTGTCGGTTGCTGCGGCTGGCCCTGCAACTGGCCCGACCCGCCGCAACCCCCGGGAACCCGCGTCGTTAAGGTCTACGCGGTTCACGTCGACGCCAACGTATTCGACCAAATCGAACGCGGCGAGATGAACCTGTTCGACGCCGCCAAAATCTGGCACAAAAACCGCTCGCTGACCATTCACTTCGCCGCGGGCGACAAGTGCATCGAAATCCTCAGTACCGAAGAATACGAAAAAATCAAGGCCGAAAAAGAAAGTCGCGAACGGACCAGGAAAGAAAAAAAGCGTGACGAAGAACGCGCCGAAAAGGTGCAGACGCTGATCTATTCGGGCCTCAAGATACACTTCATCGAAGAAAAGGGTCTGTTCATTATGACCGGCACTGGCCGCCTGACCTTCGGCGACACGATCATCGACGTTACCGACAAGCACCTCTGGCTGACGGCGCTCGAAGAAAAAGACGACGATGACGACGAAGAGGAAGAAATTATCAAGGTCGCCGTCGTAAGCGACTGGAAGCCCGAAAACCGAACGGCCGACGGCGATGTGCTAAAAGCCCAAGCGGTTTGGGAAGAGCATGCCGAAAACAAGCCGACCGAAGAAGAAGACCAAAAGGCCCGGGACGAAAACGAAGAGATCGACGAGACCATCAACCTCTATCCCGAAGACAGCAAATTCGACAACACCACGCCGCGTGCGATGGAGGTGCTCGCGGTCGTCAACGCCCACATCACCAAGCGCTTCCCCTCGGCCCAGGTCCGCGAATTCCGGCCCGAAATTTTCAGCCGGATAATCGACCTGACCGTTACGCCGGAAGGCAAGTGGTGGGAAGGTGTCGGCTTCTACCCGCACCCGAGAAAGTGCGAAATCGACGAAGCGAAAACCGAAGCGCCCGCGAAAGGCGAAACCGAAAAATAATTACGCCGTGCGCGCCGCGATTTCCATGATGAGCGGCAGGCGCTCCCGCACAAGAGTGGCCGCCTGCGAGATGCGCTCCGGGAGTTCCGCGGCGTCGCTGTAATAGAAGGTGTCTGCGGCGGCGGTGTTCCACTTTTCGGGAAACGTCCAGACGTTGAGGAAGCGTTGTCCGAACCGCGCCCACGAGCCTGCCATCAAGACTTCCGACAAGGGCAGTGCGCCATTGTGAATATTACGCTTCGCCGCGGCCAGTCCCGAATAATTCGATCCCGCTTCTCCGACGCCGACCTCCAGCCGGAAATACCGCTTCTCGCCCTGGCGACCGAAACGAACGCCGAGGTGCAACAGGCCGTCCTGGAATTTCCTGCGGACAGCAAACCAGTCCGCGCCAATATCCTCGCCGGCGGAAGGCGCGGCAAAACGCAACCCTCTCAAGCCGTACAAAAACACGGCGCGCGCGATCAAAACCTTGTCCGCCGAATCGCTCGCTTCTTTGTTGAGTAGACCCATCAGCGCCATCGCGCGGTCCGAGCGCGGCGCAACTTCTTTATCCGCCGCCTCGGCAAACCAATAGGCCGTGCCGTCGCCGCAATCTATCAGCGCGATCGGCGTACCGCCGGTCAGGCCCGCGTGCAGCAGCATGTTCTGTCGCTGCCACTCGGCCTCCATCGCGTTGGCTTCGCCATGGCGAATCCGCACGCGAATTTGCCGCCCGAAATGCTCCATCGTCGCCTCCGCGATCCCGCTTTTGTCGGCCTCGGCGGCGAGGGCCACACTGACAAATTTGTCCACCAGCGCACCGTCATATCTGCCGAACTTGTTGCCGCTCTTTCGAAAAATACCCCGGCGCGGGCCGCTTGCGGCGATTGCGAATTTGCGGTTGCGGTTCATGCAGCGCTCGGCGGCGGCCCTCAGATCGCGACTGACGATTTCGCGGTTGGCCCGCTCGGCGATCCGGAACAATCCGAAACGCTCGTCTTTCCTGTCGCAACCCGCACCGACGTAACCGCGCAGAAACCGGAACGCGTCGGTCAGCGGAATGCGGTCGCGGCGGCGGGCAAATTTGGCCAAATTTTCGAGCGCCTTGCTCTCCGGCATGTTGCGGAAAATCTTGACCTTGGCGAAGTCGATGACCGTCAAGTCGCCCGTCCGCGGGTTGACGAGAAAGTTGCACGGATTGAAATCGTACTGGTATATTCCCTCTTTGTGCATTTTGCGCACGAGCGCGCCCAGATCAAAGATCACTTTGCGCCTTAGTCGCAGGTGCTCCGGCGACAGGCTCGCCGGGTCGACATTGGCCGCGAACAATTCGACATCCGTTACGTCGGGGATGCGCTCCAGCGCCACGAAGGACTGCACCACTATCCCGCAAACCCGCCTCTCCCCCACCGCCACGGGCACAGAAACGGGAATGCCGCGGCGTTGTATCGCGAGGCCGAGCCGCAATTCCTTGACGCCGACCATGCGCCGCACCCACGAGCGCGCCTTCTGGTACCAATAGCGAAAGCGGTAGTTTTTCACGATCAGGTCGACATCACTACGCGCAACCGCCGCCGGCGCGATCACGGTGGTCTTGTATTTCGAGATCGTGGTCGGCTTAACCTCTCCGGCCTTGAGCAGGGCGCTAAATTCCTTGAAAATGGGGCTGTCGATAAGGTCGCAGTAATCCTCGCGTACGATCCATCGCCAGGCCCCGCGCCTTATCGTGCGGTATTTGTCGGTGCGAGTGGTTTTGTGCGTCATTGTTTAGAATCGGTTTTCGATGTCGTGTTGGAGTTGAGTTCCCAGAGTTTGGCCCAGGTCGCAAAAACGTTGTACGCCGAGAGGGCCGAAATCATAAGTCCCGCGCGGCCATCGAGAAAGCCGCCGCGCAGAAAATACGTGTTGACGAATTTCCACACGGGCCGTAACAGCATCTGAAAAAGGCTCGAACGGCGGCCATGACGCCGGTAGAGTTCGGCACGCGCGGTCGAAAACGTGTTGATCTGTTTTAATTGGTCGGAAATACCGTTCGGATACGTGAAATGCTGTATCTCACCGTGCAGCCTGCCGACTGTGCCGGAAAATTCGAGCGTGTCATGCGGGTCGTTGTCGATGAATCGTCCTTTGGCCTTGCGATACAGGCGCATCTTGCGGTCGGGATACCAGCCGCCGTGCTTGATCCACCGCCCCAGATAAAACGCGTAGCGCGGCATTTCGTAACCGTCGGGCATGGCGGCGGCAAGGTCGAGTCGCGCAATTTCCTCGGCTAGTTCCGGCGAGATGCGCTCGTCGGCGTCGAGGTCCAACACCCATTCGTGCGACGCCAGGCCCTTGGCGTATTCGCGCTGTTCGTTGATGCCGTTCCACCGGCGCTGCTCAACGCGGTCGGTATAGCGCCGCGCGATCTCGACGGTGCGGTCGTCGCTGAACGAGTCCACGACGACGATCTCGGCGCAGAATGCGACGCTGTGCAGGCAGTCTTCGATGTTGCGTTCTTCGTTTTTCGTTATGACAACGGCCGATATGGGAAGTTTTTCCTGTGGCATATCTCTTCTCTATTGTCGAAAGCCGATTATCGCACAGGCCAAACTTGCATTCAACAGGTTTCTGACTTCACAGATCCAGCAAATTCAGGCCGCTCCCCGGCTCGAGCTTGCGCTCAACGGTGTGATTGAATTTGGTGATGAACACTTCGAGGGTGGGGTTGACGATGCCGCGAAAAAGGTGGCCTCCGTACGACACGAAATCGCTGTCGGGTTCGCCGTCAATGCGACCGGCGAGCACCGCGTGCAGATGAGCAAAGGGCGCGCCATTCAACATGCTGACGTTGCCCGCGAGCGAAACTATCTCCATCTCCCCGACGAATTCGCGCCTGACGTATTGTTTGGTCGCCGGTGAATAATATCCCAGCATCGCCTCGCAAACCGCTCCGATTCCTTGAACGGATGCGGTAGTTATGCCGTTGTCGCGGCAGTGGCGCGTGAGCGCCTCGCATACTTCCTCGCCGGCCCCAAACCGAATCATGTGCAATCCCGCTTCGTTGCGTGCTCTCATCGCATCTCTCCCATAAAAACGGCCCGACAGATTGTGCCGGGCCGGTCGTGCTGCTCCATTCGCTTATTTCTCCAGAATCTCGCGCATATTGCGGATGATCTGTACCTCGTCCTGCTCAATGTGCTCGACCATGTCGGCGAGTTTTTCCTTGACGTTGGGCGCGGAGTAGACTACGTGCGTAACCAGCGTGTAGGTTTTGCCGTTGCGCGTAACAGGCTCGAGTTTCCACGTACCGCGGTTGAGATTGATGTTGGCGGTTTGCTTGTTCCACTCCAGCCGGAGTTCGCTTTCGTTTTCCGTGTATTTAATCGTGGCTTCGAGTTTTTTGGTGATCGTAAAGACCACCTTGACCTTTTTGATACCGCGCGTCTCGACCGTAACCTCGTTGCCGGATCGCTCGACGATATTGTACGAGGTCGCGCCGGGCACGAAGTCGATGTATTTCTCGTAATCGGTCAGCAAGGCCCAAACTTCCTCGGGCGGTGCAAAAATCGCGGCGCTGAGTTCGGTAACGTGACTGCCCCACTCGGTTTTTTCCTCCATCGAGCGGCAGTTGATTACACGGCTGATTTCCTTGTCGGTAACGAGCGGCGCAAACTCTCTGGAAACGTCGTCGGGGGTGGATTCAACGGTGGTGCAGGACATCGCAGGGAAAACAAAAACGCCCAGGACAACATACATCACTATACGTTTCACTTCCCGGAATCCCCAAAATGACACACATGCACGGGATTGTTTTTTTATATTCATAATTATTAGCTCTCTAAAATCAACAATGAGGTCTTATCCCCTGTAAAAGCAATATCGTCAAAAACAGCAAAGGCCCTTTAGGATTCCCGCCGCGTTCTTCGGCACTTCCCGCCGACCGCGAAATCACCTCCGTGCCCCGCCATACAAATACAACGATACCGGCACAATTCGGCAACACACCGATTCCGGCATTTTTTTGAGGGTGATTAAGAAGGCGATCCGACGGGCACACTCAAGCGCCCGCCCGACGTGAGGTTGTTGGAAACGAAGTCAATCCTTTCAGGTTTCTGCAGATTGTCGAAGACAGTTTCTACGATTTCAGGTACACTGCGTCGGACGGCCGGTTCGCCGCCGACTATTATTTATTACCCTTTTAACGTTGCGGGCGGTTAAAGGGTTTGTGAATTTTCCGTAAATTCCGCCGAACCCGCTTACCGCTCCTCTTGCCCGCCGAATGCGGAAGTCGCGAATTGTACTCTGCGATGTCCAACTTGTCCAGTTGTTTTTGGGTCGCAGGTTAAATTGCGCTGAGTTCGCGCTGATACGTTTCTTTGGCCGCTTCGTAACCAAGTATCATCTCTCGGGCGATAACCGACGCCTCGAATCTGTCCAGAACGTACCGCCGCGCCCGGAAACATAATCGACCTCGCGCGCCCGCCTCACGCCCGCCTCATCGCAATCGTAGACACAGTAATCCGCGCTCAGACCCAGTTTCGCGTCAACCGCGCCGCCGAGACGCCGGCCTTCCGCGCGAGTGCGGACTGACTGATGCGTGGGTTGTCTTCGATGGCCTCGAGGATGCTCAAGACCCGCGCGGGTTTCTTTGGTTTGAAAAATTTGCGCTCTGCTATCATCATAACCGATGTCCTGTGCTGCGCTTTCGATTTGAGGTGAATTATTCACTAACCAAATGAACATTGCACAAAAAATTATCGACCGCTTTTTTGAGGCGCTTAAGAGAAAATGAAGGGGCCATTTTGCGGACACCCTGTTTACACTTTATATTTTACAAAGATGCGAAAGTGGTTCAAGAATTTTCTCGGTATTCTGGAATTTTTGTCAAGTTTGTGGTAAAATATCCCGATTGAAATATATATCTATCTGGATTTGGATTGCAGTGTGTAGCGATTTTCCCCTCTCTCGTTGACCATTGCAATTCTGGGGGCGTCCTTGTGGCGTCCCTCTTTTTACAGAAATTAGCCGGACAGGTCGCAAAACCTGTCCGGCTGGTTTTTTTTGACAACCGGTATGCAGCAGAGATGCCCGCCCCGCTATTCGGGCAAACGACTAGAGATCAAGCACGCCGCAGTCGCCTTCCGGCTGCGGTACCCAGCGCCATCAGCGGCATCAGCGCCAGCGCCAGCGTGCTCGGCTCGGGCACGGCCATGTTGGAGTATGTCTCGTAGTGATAAATGCCGTAACCGGCGAATGTATCGAATTCGGCGACCATCCCCGAGGCCGCCGCCAGTTCGATCTCCATCAGGACTTTGTTCTCGTCGGCGAAGGTGCTCCAGGGAAAAACGTCCACACCGTCCACGGGCATCGTCAGCGCCGCGAGCAAAATCTCCAGATCCATCTCCATCCCGTCGGCAAGGGCGAGTTCGTCTTCGGAGAGTTCGAAAATCCACGAGGCTTCGTCGCGATAGGTCATTATCGTAGCGCTGTCGACTAAAGCAAAGATATCCTGCAACTGCGTCGCACGAGCCGAATAGCATCCAGGATGGCCATTTCCGTTGGACCAGTTATGATCATAGATCGCTCCAAACCCACAGAGGTAAAATCCACCACTGATCGCGTCTGTATTGTACCTGCTTTCGGTGAGGCATCAAGAACTAGAAAACAAGATGCCCGGCACCTTC
>JAUWEX010000147.1 GCA_030607235.1 Planctomycetota bacterium
GGTCTTTGCAGCAACTCGCCGTAACGCTTGCGGAGCACGGCCTCGTAGAGCGCCTTGACGCAGGCGTCGAGCATCTGCGCGGCGACGTGCGCGGGCTCGCCTTCGAGATAATCGTAAGGCTCGCCGGAGACGTGTATGCTCGGCCCGACCAGCGTCTGGCCGCCGGTGCTGCGCAACTCGACGACCATCTCCTTCGTCTTTGAATCGCGGAATTGTTTTGTCGCCGGGACTGCGGAGATATACCACCGATGAGAACGCGGCGCGCCGGGTCGCCCGGTAACCGCCGGAGTCGGCGGCAGAAAATCGTCCGCCATCTCGATTGCCTCCGGACAGTCGAGGTCCACGTCAACCAGTCCGCCGCTCGGTTCGCCCAGGATGATGCCGATGTTGCCAGGGCGGTTGAAATGCCCCGGCAGGTCGGCCTCCGTGTGGCGCTGGTTCTGCCAGCCCTTCTCCGTCGGCCCCTTGGTTCCCGGCCCGACGTGGACAGGCATCCACCCACGCGCCAGGTATCGCCGCGCGGCCTCAAGTAGTTCTCCGTTTGATTGCGACATCAGCGGCGCGACTCCTTGTCGTTGTCGCTGCGATCGAGATTAATGATTCCCTTGCGTTTGCACTCGTCGATACAGCCGCGCCAGCCCCCAATCCATGCGGCAATGCGGGCGGCGATGATTTTTGCGAGATTTCTCATTCATACTCCTTTAGAAAGGCACTTCCTCCAAGGCTTCCTCCAGGGCTTCCTCGGAGACCTCTGACGGTTCAGCATCGTCCCAGCCCGGCTCACGGTAGTCCGGCTTATCGCCGAGTTCGTATTTGATAATCCTGTCGTACTTTTGGCCGGTAACGGAACGGACGACGATGCGCCGTGTCTCGCAGAGCGCGCCTCCGTTCGCGAGTTCGACGGCCTCCGCAGCGGTCTTGGGGATGGGCCAAACCTTCGAGCGGTCGAACCACCAGTCCTCGGCCTTTTCACGCGCGTAGCCCGTGTGCTCGAAGCAAATCCACTCCGACTTGCGGCTGTTCCAACCGATGACGTAGTCCACGCGCATGGTCTTCGGCGCTTCGGGCGGCGCGCCGCGCTTGGTGTGAACGGAATAGGCCACGTTGTGGATTTCGTACTCGGCGTCTTCCACCTGGCCCGTGAGGATGCCTGCGCTCGAAGGTTTCTCGTCGTGCTTCTCGCGCTCGGGCGGCGGGAATTCGTAGCCGCAGTCGGGACAAATCGTGTACGCGGCGTGGATGACCGAGTTGCACTCGGGACATTCCTTCGCCGGTGCGTCGCCGGAATCGCTTGTATGAGGCTTGATTCGCAGGGCGTCCACCGGCCCGTGCCGCATGATGTTGTTCCCGAAATCTAAAACTAAGCAGTTTTCTTTGCCTGGATGCAGCCGGAATCCGCGACCCACCATCTGATAGTAGAGTCCCGGCGACATCGTGGGACGCAGCAGCGCCACGCAGTCGATGTTCGGCGCGTCGAAGCCGGTGGTGAGAACGTTGACGTTGACGAGATGCTTGAGGCGGCCGCTGCGGAACATTTCGAGCGTCTCGGCGCGCTTGTCGGCGGGAGTCTCGCCGGTTACCAGTCTGCACTCTTGACCGAGACCCGCGAGCGTTTCCCGGATGTGCATCGCGTGGGCGACTCCGCTGGCGAATATGAGAACGGCTTGCCGATCCTGTGTGCGCTCGACGATTTCGTTGCACGCGGAACGCACCAGCGTACCGTCGTCCATGAGCGTCTCGACTTCGCTGGAGATAAATTCACCGCAGCGGACGTGCAACCCGGAGGTGTCGGGCTTGTCGCGTCCGGCCTTGGTTATGAGCGGACAGATGTAGCCCTGGTCGATGAGTTTGCGCACGCCGATTTCGTAACAGACTTGATTGAGGATGTTGTCCGGCCCGCAGATCATGCCGGTGGCCATTCGGAACGGCGTCGCCGTCAGGCCGACGATGCGCAGACGCGGGTTCGAGATCAGCAGTCCCTCAAGGAGCGTGCGATACATACCGTCGCCGTCGGGCGGGATCATATGCGCCTCGTCGATGATGACGAGATCGAAGCGGCCGAGTTCGAGCGAGCGCTTGTATATCGACTGCACACCCGCGACGATGATGGGATGGTCGGTGTCGCGACTCTTGAGCCCCGCTGAGTAAAGGCCGATTTTCAACAACAACTCCGGCGCAACCAGACGCAGTTTTTCGACGGCCTGCTCTAGCAGTTCTTTCACGTGCGCGACGATGAGCACTCGGCCCTGCCAGCGTTCGACCGCGTCCCTGCAAATTTGGGAGAGCACGGGGGTCTTGCCGCCAGCCGTCGGGATGACGACGCAGGGATTGTCTTCGTGCTCGCGCAGATGTCGGTAAACGGCGCAGACGGCCTCTTGTTGGTATGGTCTAAGAATCATTTTGATCGTTTTCGATGGTGTTTATTCTGACGGTTACTTTGCCGCGCGGGCGAACTTCGCGGCGGCGAATGTGAATCTCAGCGATCTGGTTGTCGTCGTAATAGACCCGCCCGTGCTGGAGCGCGTCGAACAGGCTTTTTTGGATGTTGTCGATGTCGCGCCTGCGGCGGTCGGGTGGATAGATGTCGACTTCGACTGCGAGAGGTCCGCCGACGGGCCGCATCCCTCGCGCCGCGAGAATCGAGCAGACCCTTTTGCGGAATGCCCGACCCTCGCGGCTGATAAGCGTCCTGCCTCGAAAATGCCGGTAATAATGGTTCACGCTCGGCGGGAACGGCAGGTCGAGAGTGATCATTTGCGCGCCCAGGGAGCGGTGGTCGGCGGAGCCTCCGCTGGCGCGGGGTTCGAGCCGTTCGCGGTCTCGCGCTTGGCGTAGCCTCGCACCTCGTTCACGATATCGCCGGTGTCCTCGCGGCGCTTGCATTTGACCGTGATGGAAAGCGGGATGTTGTGCATCTCCACGCTGTCGTTGGGCGTCATCACGCCGACCGCACGGCAGATAGCCGAGAGTTCCGAGCGCGCGATTTTGACGGTCTGCTGGTTCGGATGATCCAGGCACAGCCGCGCCCAGACCAGCCTGCCGCTGTACTCGCCCTCGAGAACGGTGAAGGTCAATTGCAGATATGAGCCGTTGCCGCTCTTGGTCGGCTTCGTTTCCGAGTCGGTGATCGCGGCGATGTACTTGCCCGCCGGGATCGCTTCGAAGGTTACTTTGGGTTCCACTTGGTTCGCGTTGAATCCGTTGAGGTTGGCCATGTCAGTTCTCCTGTGTGTTTGGGTTGATGTGATTGATCATTGCGTCCATGATTGCCTGCCACGCAAGCGGCAGTTCAGCGGGGAGCGAGTAGCGATTCTTCGCCACGCAGGCCGGGGAGCCGACGCAGCGCAGTATGCGCTCGCCGCCGTCCTTGCCCAAACCGGATGCGATTGTGCGGTCGCGCCCGAATCCCGCGTCCTCGGTTTTGGTGATGACCCTGCGCGTGGCGAATAACACGGCGTCTGCCCACTCCGTAACGACGGCCGTTGCGTGGCGGTTGAGTCGCGGCGAATAGCGGTCGTAGGACGGCATTTCGGGGTCGTCGAATTTTTCGACCTTCGCGTGCGCCAGAAGGATGACGCACATCCCGCGTCGGAAGCGGAGCGTGGCCAGGTCGTTCAAAACGTCGCGCCAGTGTGTAATCGCGTGTTGGTAGCCGCGCGCGTAACCGCCGTCTACTTTTTCGATGCACGACACGCCGTACTGCTCGCACAGCGCGTCCCAGATGAGGCGCTCCAGCCAGTCGAGTGAGTCGATGACGACCGTCTGGTATTCGTGCTTCTCGTTGATCAGCGCCGAGAGCGCGGCCTGCACTTCGTGGAAGGTCTTCGCCAGCGGGAAACTCTCGCAGTCGGTCTGGTCAAGCCCGTCTTCGGTCGGGATGAAAATCGGCTTCGGTGCCTGCGCTGCTGTGGTGGTCTTGCCGATGCCTTCCGTCCCGTAAATCAGAATGCGTGGCGGCGTCTCTCGACGTCCGCTGTGGATTTGGTCAAGTGTTGACATATGTTCCTCCGGGTTAGTTAATGTAATCGATGGGAATGATTTCCTCGTAGCCGGTTCGCCACGTGTTGGTGCGACGGCACTCCAGCAGACATGCGATGTCTTTCGCGTTTTGCTTCTGCGCTTTTTCCAGTGCTTGCGTTTTGAATGTGCAAACCCCGCATCGAAACGGAGCACATCTCTCAACACAGATGACGTGTACGTCAACATCTTCGCCGGTCGCTGACGCCAAGACCGCGCGGGCAAACGCCAACTCGCGGCCCATGCTGCGCGCCTGATACGCTAAAGGTTCGATCGAATAAGAGATGTTGAGCACCACGATGCCGCGTTCGGGATGCAGCCAGTCTACGCTCGCCTCGCAGTCCGCACCGGCATAGTTGTCGCACACGGATTGCTCGGGTTCGCCCTGTTCCAGTAACGATGCCGCATGAGGATGCGACAGAACACTTGCCGCTATCTTCTCCGCGACGGCGGCATCTTCTGTGTGAAGCGCGGGCCTGCCCTGCACCTCGGCCCAACGCCTAAACTCGAAAGAGTAGCTGGGATATGGTTCC
>JAUWEX010000022.1 GCA_030607235.1 Planctomycetota bacterium
GAAGGCAGACAGCGAGGATATACAGGACGTAGACAACTCGCGTTTTCTGGCGGCCCTCCAGGAGGGAATTTCGGGGATAGCCGAAGACGATCTTGCAGACGGCTGGGGCAATCCGATCATGTATGACCGCCTGTGGTACGAAAACTCGACAAGCGACAATGAGGAGGAGGAGAACGAATATGACCCAGACGCCGAAGAAGAGGAGGAAAACGAGTTTAAGTGGCTGCTAATCAACGCCAATCTGCCCGGACATCCGGTGCTCAGGAAGTGCAACGAAAAGGACTGGGATCACACTGATGAGATGTTAGAGGGCGACGATATGCAAAAGGAATTTATTAAATACACCTACGTACTGTGGTCGCTGGGCGAGAAGATTTATCTGGACGACGATGCGGAAGAAGACGAAGGGGGAGGTGGAAAATATTATTCCGAAGACGACATTGTTAAATGGGGCTTGCGCGGAAGCAACTAGCGAACATGAGAACCGACCGACACATAACGCCTGAAGGACAACGCGGTTTTACGCTGTTGGAACTGATCGTGGTGATGGCGGTGCTGGTAACGCTGATCGGCCTGTCCTTCGCGGCGTTCAGCCTGATTGGCAGCAACGACATGGTCGAGGCCAAGACCGAGATACGGCTGATGATGCAGGCGATAAGCAAGTACGCCGAGGAAAACGGCGGCCGCTATCCGCCCAACGTCCTGCCTGACGACGTCGATATAGTGCCGGAGAACGAGGACGACGATACGGTCGGGGACGACGGCGAAACGTTAGAAAATCTCAAGCGCGACCGGGCATCGATCGCGGCGTTGCATTACTTTCTGACGAGGCAGTTCTTTACCAACCAACCCACCGACGAGGATTCCGAGCAGCTCGCGGAATTCGACCCGCAGATAATCGGCAGGTATCGGCTGACCGGCAAGGGGCCGTACCTGAACAGGTCGATTTTCGACGAATATCAATACGGGTCGGCCACCGCGGGCACCGACGAAGACATCAACGTAACCCTGCCGGATCCGGGTTACACGGGCCAGACCACGTGGCTGCTGGATCCGTGGGGCACGCCGTACCGCTACATCCTAAAGGACAAGGGCCGGCGCTACATCATCGAGTCCGCCGGGCCTGACGGCAAGTTCGGCGTAACGCTGGAGCAGATTGAAGAGTACGAAAAGATTAACACCGAAGAAGAGGAAGAGGAAGAGGAAGATCCCGATGACGAGGACGACGATTTCGAATACAAAGGGGAATTTGAATATTCGGACCTGACCGAGGAACAACTAGAGCAGATGAAAGACAACATCCGAAGTTACGATCTGGAATAATTCAGGGGCGCTGAGCGCAATCATGAACGGATTCGACAAAAAAAAGACAGCGGGCTTTACCATGCTGGAACTGATTATCGTAATGGCGATCATCATGACACTCTCCGCCATCTCAATCACCGTAATCCAGATGATCGCCCGCGACCAGGCCATGTCGAAAACGACCACCAGGATCGAGAACCTTATCGCAAAATACCGCGATGCGGCCATGCGCACGCACGATTCCTACCAGATAATCTTCGACCGCCACCGCAACTCCATACGCGTTTTCTGGTGCGGGCCTGACGGCGTTTTGGACCGGCCGGGCGACGCCAACGCGGGCAGGGACGACGAACTCGTCGAGGAGATGTTTCTGGACTGGGATATGCAATTCGACAAGGCCGTCATCGAAAAGCAGTACATGCTCGACAAAGACGGCAACGTAATGCCCGCACCGCCGGACGATCCCGACGTGGGGCGGCCCGACTACAACGGCAAGATATATGATGACGAAGAGGAGGAGGAAGAAGAAGAGGAGGAGAGGGTATACGCCACGGGCGTGCTGATATTGCACACGGACGGCAGCATCGAGTTGGCCAAAATGCGGCCAGAGCCGGGCAATTTCGAAGAGGTTCCTCTTTACAAACACGGTGATGACGGCACACTGGAAGACGAGCCGCTGTTTAACGTCTCTCACTCCAAATTCCTCGACAAGGTCGACGCCGAAATCATCATAAGCCGAATCGGCGACCTGAGGAAGGTTTTCATCGAGATAAATCCCTATACGGGCAAGGTCAGCACACAAATAACCATTATGAAATATGAAGACGAAGATGAGGAAGTCGATGAAGAATAACCGTTCTGGAACAAGCACACGCGACACCACGCAGGGCGTCGCGGCGCTGATCGCTCCGCTACGGGGGCGGCGCGGCACCACACTGCTGGAGTTGATGTTCGCGATGATCGTCTTCGCAACGCTGCTGACCATCATGGCGGTATTCCCTGCCGCCACCGCCAAAAGCGTCCGGAGCGTCAGCGACATGCGGGCGGCGATAATCGCGAGGTCCGTCAGAGATGCGATCAAGGTAGCGACGGAGTCGGCCTACAAGGCCGAAAACACCGAAGACTCTCCGGTCCTGATCACGATCGTTCATGACGGGTTGTTCGCCGAGGACGAGTTCGGCGCAGGGGACGATGGTGAGGCGGAAGACGAAGAGTATCCCTCCAGCAACGCAGGGGTGCTTACGATACAACTGCCCGACACCGCCAAAGCGATTGACGTCAGCATCGACGAACAGGAACTGGCCACGGCCCCTAACCTGCGGGTGAAACCTGTCGTCGAAGTCGACGGAGAACAGCCTGACGACACCACCAAGAGTTTTCTTTTGGCATACAGGGACAACCTGCTGGTTCGATATCCAAGTGCAAACGGCAAGGTATACAAACTCGCGAAGTACCTGCGCGACAAAGAATCGCCGCTGTACAACAAGCACGACAACCTCCACGGCTACTCCTTCGATATCGAGGTGCGTCAGGCGGTTCGCGAGAGGCGCCCCAAAGACGCCGACGGCAATACCATATACAACACGACGCTGCGGGTATACGATCTGTTGCCCAACGTCTACGAGTTTCACATAAGGATATACTACGGGTGGAAACCGCAATCGGAGTTGTCCCGCGAGGAAGGCATAGAGAATTCGACGCTCGTGCACCATTTCAGTTTCATGGCCAGCGCCCCGGAACTGAAGGTGGAGGACTGACATGACGACCGCAAACGAAATCCGCACAACGGCAAAGTCGGGCTTCACGCTGCTCGAACTGATGGTCGTGATCGCGCTGATGATGACGATTATGAGCATACTGTTCCTGACGCTGAGTGCTTCCCAGGCCGTGATCGAGGATACAACCGTTAAGTATGATGCGGTCGAAGCGGGCATGACGATTCTGGACGCCATAGGTAAAGACATCGCCGGCAGCGTACCGCCGATCAGCATCGAATCCCTCGAAGACGACATCGAGAACGGCTATATCTTCATAATCCGCAACCACGGCGAATCGGACCGTTTTGACGAATTGTGGCTCTCGACCACGGCGCAGCGGGGCGGGATGAGCAGCGCCACCCTGCGCAACGTGCGCTATTTTGTGTATTTCGACAAGAACATCCGCAAGCGCGTTCTCGTCCGGCAGGAATTCAGCGACATGCACGCCGACCCCGATCCCGTTAATCTGCCCTGGAAGGTTGAGGACGAGGAAGACGCAAAATACATGGACGACGACGAGGACGACGAAGAGGATGACGAAGAGGAAGAGGAGGAAGAGGAGGAGGAGAAAGAGGAATACGAAGGGGATAAGATATACGAGATGTTTGACGGCATTATCGAGCGCTTCGAGATCCAATACCTCGACATGCGCTTCGACGAGCAAGGATATGCATGCGTTCCCAGGCGGTTTACGCCCTCAATTGCGACCCACCCGACAGAAACGGAAAATATCGATTTCCGCCACACATACGATATTTGGGGCGAATCGCACTACGACCGGCTCAACTGCTCGTCGCCGCGCGCTATTCGCATCGTCATATACCTCAAGGATTACGATGGCTACAAATCGGTGTGCTTTGATCGCGTTTTCTGGATCGCCCATACGAAGATGCCATCGGACAAGTGGAAAAACTACTCGTCCGACTAAAACCGCCGGCACCCCGCGCGCTCCCGATGTCCCATGCCTGTCGCCAAACGCAAACAACAGCATATCCGCCGATTTTCCGATATTCCCAATACCCCCCGGCCCCGCGGAATTTTCCCGAAAAAAACCGGTGCGATTAAAACTTATCCGCGCGTCCGCCGTTTATTGTTGTGAGGCAATTATGACCGATAACGTGAACAGAAATATGCCCCGCGAAGACTCCGACGAGGTAATGATGCTGCGCTTTCAGAGCGGCGACGCCGAGGCGTTCCGCGCACTGATGATGCGCCATCGACATTCGCTGATGAGTTTCGCGTACCGCTTCGTCGGCAACGCCGAAGCGGCCGAGGATATCTTTCAGGAAACCTTCATGCGGCTCGTGCGGGGCAAGGCCCGCTACAAGCCCAGCGCCAAGTTCACCACGCTGCTGTACACGGTCGCGCGCAACCTCTGCATCGACCACCTGCGCAAACAGAAATTCCGCAACCACCTCTCGATCGAAAAGACGACCGGCGGCGAGGACGAGCGCTGCCTGCGCGACGCGCTGATGGCCGACGACGTCGGGCCGGGGCGCAAGATGCTGCGCGAAGACCTGAAGAAACTGCTGACCAAAGCGATCGGCTCGCTGCCGGTCGAACAGCGCGAAGTCTTTCTGATGCGCGAATACGACGGACTGAAGTTCAACAAAATCGCAAAAATTACCGGCGCCTCTATCAACACCGCCAAGAGCCGAATGCGTTATGCGCTGGCGGCCCTGAAAATTTTCCTCGCCGAGGAAAAAATTACCCAAGAGGTACTCCAAAATGAATTGTTCTAAAATCAAAAAACTGATGCTCGATTACGTCTACGAAGAACTGGCCCCCGACAAGGTGCTTGAGTTCGAGCGCCACGTCAAGGACTGCTCCGAGTGCGCGCGGGCGCTGAGCGAGATTCAATTCACCCGTAGCGCAATGCGCAACGTCGAGGTCAAAGTCCCCTCCGGCGACGTGATCGAGGCGGTGATGCGCGAGGCCGAACGTTCGGTCGAAAGCGACTACTCGATACCTATCCGCAGGGAAAGGATGCGCGCGGCGGCGTCATGGCGGCCGTTCCTGGCGGGCGCGGCCTGCGTGATGCTGATGCTGGGCATGATTCAGATGACCCTCCAGCCCTTCACCAAAACCGTCCCCGGGCCGGAACGGATCATTGAGCGCCAGATGTCCGCCGCACTGCCGGTCAGTTTCGACGAGGCGACTCCCGCGCAAACCAAACGTATGCCGGATTACGAGATTGGGATACTGCGCAAACTGATCCCGCAGGTCGACGAGGCCATAACAAACGGCGATGCGAACAAACTGCGGCAGTTACACAACGATTATCTCGGCGTCATCCAGTCCCACACGCAACTGCTGTGCGCCTCGCTTATACTCGAGATGTCGTCGGCCGCCGGACACGACAGCGACCCGGATTTAATCAAGGCCAAACTCGACAACACGCTCTACCTCGCAACCAACGGGTACTTCTTCGAGGCCTTTACGATGCTCAAGATCATGCAGCGCGACACCGACCGCGCCAGCGCGCTCTACTACCTGATCCCCGCGCGGCTGGGCTACATCTGCGAGGCACTGGGCATTAGCGAGCGGGCGTGTGAATACTACGCGCTCGCCCTGGCGGACCAACACATCAAGCCCGAACACAAGACGCAGATCGAAACAAGAATCAACGGACTAACCCAAACACAAGCGACAACCAATTAAACATAATCCAACCTCCAGATATGCGGGCGGCGACTCGGAAGACGAGACGCCGCCTGTATCGTTATCAGGTGCCGCATAGCATCTTTTTCGCTCAAAAAACGCCCGACGGGAACGATTCGCCCCAAAAAACGCCGCAGGCCGCAACCGCCTCTCCCGACACAACCGCATTCCAAATAAGATGTTACGCCGCAAAGCCGTTTTCGGCACGGGGCCTGCTATTTAATTGGCGTCATGTTGGGCGACTCGCCCAGATCGAAAAACGCTATGAGTAATTTTTTTAGAGTAATCATGAAAAAGTTGAAAATCAAAAAGGCGCAAACGATTTTCACCGTTACTGCGATTTTCCTGTTCGTGTCGACGCTGGCCTTCACGGCCGGAATCGTCCGAAGAAAACTCAACATATAACCCCCAATATCCCTCTCTGAAAAAACGGCCGCTTCTCTCCGGCGGCCGTTTTCCTTTGGTTTTTTGCGGCAAGCGAATCATATGAAATAGGCTCGAACTAATCCGTCAATATCAACACCCAACCAATCAAAATAAGAATTATCATCATAACAGAAAGGAATTTGTCCGCCTTGCATTGCAGGCACAGGGCATTTCAAGATATTGCATTTCACCGCAGGCGGGGCCCGCAAGAAAGACCGCCAACAGCACAGCAGACTTGCCCAAATTGTCAGCAGGTGGAAGCAAGCGCCCTTTTCGCCGAAGGGCGAAAAGCAGGGCAGCGGTTATTGAAATAAGCGGCTACTCCCCTATTGCCTCCAGGCGTTGCCTGGCGGCGGGCGCATGGAAGCCCGCAGGCTCAAGCGCAAGGTATTTGCGGTAGAGGTCCGCGGCGACCGCGGTGGCGCGGGCGGGATTGCCAGGGTCGTCGTAAAACCGCGCCATAAAATAATACGGCTCGCCCGGCCGCTCGGCGTCGGGATTTAGATCGATCGCCCGTTGCAGTTCTTCACGGGCGGGGCCGTAGAATTTTTTCGTCTCGAGATAAAATATCCCACGGTACAGGCGCGCGAAATAGCAGTCGGGGTCTATCTGCTTGGCGCGGCCGAAGTCGTCCTGCGCGGCGTCGGTCATCGCGGGCAGGCTGCGCTCGCGCGCCAGCATCTCGCGCGCGATTCCGCGCCTCGCCAGGAAGATCGCAGGCAGGTCGTCCGCGGCCTCGGCGTCGGTTATCGCCTTGTCGTAGTGGCCCAGCGCCGTCTCCAGCGTTCGCGCGTCCGCGCCGTCTTTGCCGGCGAGATACGCGGCCAGCAATTTATCCGCCTCGGCGAATGCGCCGAAATAGGCGTCCTGCCGCTTGACGATGCGCTCGATCCTTTCGGGCAGCGGAGTCTGTTTGGCCTTTTCGACGAACTCCGGGAAACGCTCGTTGACGTAGGCGTTGATCAGCGCCGAGCCGCCCGCGGGCAGCGGGTGAGCCTCGGTCCAGGGCCGGCATTTTTCAAACGAATACGCGATGCCCCAGACCGCGTACGGGTTGTACGGCTTGCTGCGCGAAAGATAGAACGCCGCACGCTCAAGCGCGGCGCGCTCCTGCGCGGGGGTGAATTTTTGCGCGAGGGCTTGGCGCGGGCCGGTTTTGTCGGTCGCAACGGGGCGTTGCGCAAGAGTAACGTGCGCGATACCGGCGGCGATGTGCGCGGCAAGTTCGTCTTCGCTGACGACCCTCGCCAGCAATCCGCGCGTGATTACAATGCGCCCGTCGCCGAAAACAAACAGGCCGACCTCGCGGGAGTTGGCGAGGGTTACACCGAAATTGCGCGGCGCAACGTGGCGCGGGGGTATCGCCGCTTCGATGCGGCCGACGATTTCGTCGAGCCACTTCTGTGTTTCGGCGTCGGTGCAGCGGCCGTCGAGCGCGTTTTCGAGTCGCAGCGTCGCCGCGGAACAATCAGCCCGGTTAAACAAGACCGGCCCGGCGGGCAGGCCGCTGTCCGGCTCGCGCGCGCAGCCTGCAAACCCCGCCGCGACGACAACGAGGCACAATAAAGTGATCGCCCTATTCATCGCCAGCCTCCCTGTCGTCGCGCGCAACCAAAATCACGGCCTGCGCCGCGACCGCTTCGCCGCGGCCTATCTCGCCGAGGCCCTCGCCGGTGCGGGGCTTGAGGTTGACGCGGTCGGGTTCGATCTCCAGCATCTCGGCAATCACCTGCGCCATGCGCTTGAGATAGCCGCCGATGCGCGGTTCTTCGAGATGAACGTTGACGTCGAGGTTGAGCACGCGCCAGCCTTTGGCCGAGATCAGGCGATAGACGCTGGTAACCAGTTCGCTGCTGCGCACGCCTTTGTAAGCGACGTCGGTGTCGGGGAAGCGCCCGCCGATATTGCCCATGCCCGTCGCGCCGAGCATCGCGTCGCAGATCGCGTGCAGCACTACGTCGGCGTCCGAGTGCCCCAACGCGCCGGTAACGGATTTTATCGGAACCCCGCCCAGCCACATTTCGCGGCCTTCGACGAGGCGGTGAATGTCGTAGCCGATGCCTGCTCTGATGTCTTTCATTTTTTTTCGCCCGTGTATTTCATAAATGCTTCCGGCAGACACGCCAGGATGTCGTCCGCCGTCGTCGAAATCTCGCCGAACTCCGCGACGGCGATGTCGCCCGCCAGTCCGTGAATGTGCACGCCGAGCTGCGCGGCGTCGAAGGCCGAAAAGCCCTGCGCCATCAGCCCCGCGATCACGCCGCTGAGCACGTCGCCGGAGCCGGCGGTGGCCATGCCCGGGTTGCCGGTCTTGTTTACCCAGCACTTATCGCCCTCGGCGACGACCGTGTCGTGGCCTTTGAGAACGAGCGTGAAGGGCTGGCTCCTGGCAAACGAGGCGGCACAGTGCTTGCGGTCTTTCTGGACTTTGTTTGCGGTACAGAGACACAGTCGCGCCATCTCGCCGGGATGCGGCGTGAGGACGGTAGTCCGGCCCGCGGGGGCTTTTTCGTAAACGTCGGGGTAGTCCGCAATGGCGTTGAGCGCGTCGGCGTCGACGATCAGCGGTTTTTCAACGGAGGTGAAGAGCCACCGCGCCATCGCCGCGGTTTCGTGTTCGCGGCCAATACCGGGGCCTATGAGGACGATGTCGCATTTTTGCGCGAAGTGCAGCAGGCTCTCGGCGGCGTCTTTGGCGAAGAATCCGCCGTGGGTCTCGCGGCAGGGCAGCGTCATCACACAGCGCATGGGCGTGGCCACCAGCGGCAGCAGCGAGTTGGGCACCGCCAGCGTAACCAGGCCCGCGCCCGCGCGCAGGGCCGCGGTCGAAGCCAGGCACGCCGCGCCGGTCATGCCGGTGGAACCCGCGACGATCAGCACGTGGCCGAAGTCGCCCTTGTGGGCACCTTTTTTTCTGCGGGGTATTTTGGGCAGCGGTAGTGCTTTTTTCTTGTCAGCGTTTTTCTTCGTTTTCATCGCTCATCCTTTCTGGCAATGAATTAATCAGGGCCGCGATGTATCCGGCGCCAAAACCATTGTCGATATTTACCACCGAAACGCCCGCAGCGCAAGAATTAAGCATCGTCAACAGCGGAGCCAGGCCGCCGAAACTCGCGCCGTAGCCGACGCTGGTCGGTACGGCGACGACGGGCACGTCGACCAGGCCGCCGACGACACTGGCGAGCGCGCCTTCCATTCCGGCGACCGCCACGACGACGCGCGCGGCGCGCAGGCGGTCGGTTTTGCTCAGCAGGCGATGGATTCCGGCCACGCCGGAGTCGAAGATCGTCTCGACTTTCGCACCCATGATCTCAGCGGTAATCCGGGCCTCCTCGGCGACGGGCAGGTCGGAGGTTCCGGCGCTCACGATTACGACCAGTCCGGTCGGCTCGATTTTTTCGCGCGACGCCGACAACGTGCGGCTGCGCTCGCAGTAGGTCGCGGAGGGGATTTCTTTTTGAAGCGCGGCGGCGGACTCCGGGGCCAGGCGCGTCGCGAGCAGCCGCCCGCTTTTTTCGTAGAGTATCCGCGCTATGGCGAGGATGTCTTCGGTGCGCTTGTCCTGGCAGAAGATGACCTCGGGAAAGCTGCAGCGTATCTCGCGATGGTGGTCGATGGTTGCATACGCGGTTTCCTCGAACGGCAGCAACTTCAGGCGGCGCAACGCCTCGTCGACGCTCGCCGCGCCGTCGCGTACCTGCATCAGGAGCGCTTCGAGGGCCTGTTTGTTCATGGTCTCTCCTGTGTCTTGAGCCGCCCGCTGACGGTCAACGGGGTTGCGTCGGTGATTTCGACTTCGACGAAACGGCCCGGGGTCATGTCGGGCGTTGCGAAGTGGACAATGTAGTTATGCGTGGTGCGGCCGACGGCGACGTCGGGTTTTTTGCGGCTGGGGCCTTCGACGAGGACTTCGAGGGCGCGGCCGACGAGCGCGCGGCGGCGGCGCAGGCTGGTTTCCTCCTGCACGGCAAGCAGGTCGTTGTTGCGGCGTTTTTTTTCTTCGAGCGGCACGTCGTCGGGAAGTTTCGCGGCGGCGGTGCCGGGGCGGGAGGAGTATTTGAAGAT
>JAUWEX010000338.1 GCA_030607235.1 Planctomycetota bacterium
GAAGCGTCTCGGCAACCTGGCGGCCTACCGTGTCGACCATCTGCTCAAACGTTATCGCCTCGTCGTGTCCGCCTAATGCGGATTCGGCCTTGGTGGTGGGTGTAAAGATCGGCTCGGGGAGTTTATCGCCGTCGACTAGGCCCTCGGGCAGTTTGATCCCGCAGACCGCGCCGGTGCGCCGGTAGTCTTTCCAGCCTGAACCCGTCAGGTATCCGCGCACGATGCATTCCACCGGATAGACCTTGCCCTTTTTGACCAGCATACTGCGATCACGCAGCATCTCGGCGTTGGCGCGGACTTCGGCGGGCATTTTGTCGATGTCGGTCTCGATCATGTGGTTGGGCACGATGTCGGCGGTGCGCTCGAACCAGAACTTCGATATCTGCGTCAGCGCCGCGCCCTTGTGCGGGATGCCCTGCGGCAAAACCACGTCGAAGGCCGATATCCGGTCGCTGGCGACGAACAGCAGGTGCTCGCCCAGATCGAAGATGTCGCGGACCTTGCCCTTGCTGAGGCGCTTGAGACCCGCAGGCTCGATGGTCGTATACGTTTTGTCGCTCATTGGATAGTTACCTCGTCTTTTTCGTTGTCCAACTCCTCCATGACCGTCTCGGCCAGCGGCCTTATGGTTTGCTCGCCGAAATCGAACCGGATTCCGGCGGTTGCGAACAGTTTGGGCAGCGGCTGCGATTTGCCCAGCGCCAGAGCCGCGGCGTAATCCTTGAGCGCGACGGCGAGGTCTTTTTGGGCGCGTTGCCATATCTGAAGGGCGCCGAGCTGCGCGATTCCGTATTCGATATAGTAGAACGGCACCTCGAAAATGTGCAACTGCCTGTGCCAGCCGTACGCGCGCAATTCTTCCAGCCCGCTCCAGTCTTCGATGCCGCCGAAGCGATCCATAAGTTCGACCCATTTGTCGCGGCGCTGCCGGCGGGTGTGACCGGGGTTGGTGTATATCCAGTGCTGGAAGGCGTCGACCGTAGCAATCCACGGCAGCAGTTGAATGATGCCTTCGAGGTGCTGGCGGGCGGAGCGCCGCGCGTCGTCTTCGCTGTAAAATTCCGCCAGGTGCGGCATACCCAACAGTTCCATGCTCATCGAGGCGACCTCGGCGAATTCCATCGGCGAAGACCGATACGGCATAAACTCCTCGTTGCGGGTCTGGAACGAGTGGAAGGCGTGGCCGCCCTCGTGCAGCAGCGTCCAGACGTCGCGGTCGAGTCCGACTGCGTTCATGAAGATAAACGGCAAACGCCACTCATGCAGGGTCGCCTGGTAACCGCCGGGGGCCTTGCCGACGCGGCTGTCGAGGTCGAGCAGGTTGCGCTCGATCATCTTGCCGAAGACGGCGCTGACGTCTTTGCTGATTTTGTCGAAAATGCGCAACACGCTCTTGCTGAGGTCTTCGGTTTTTTCGAAGGGCATCAGCGGCGCGCGGCCCAGCGGATCGACCGCGAGGTCCCACGGGCGCAGGGCGTCGAGTTTCATGTCGGCCTTGCGTTTTTGCTGGATATCGCGGGCGATGGGCACGATGTGTTTTTCGACGGCGTCGTGGAACCGCTCGCAATCCGCCGGTGCGTAGTCGAAACGCATCATCGCGTCAAACATATAATCGCGGAAGTTGTCGTAACCGGCGTTTTGGGCGACTTCGCCGCGAAGTTTGAGCATCGCGTCGAAGATGTCTTCGAGTTTGTCGCGGTCCTGCAAGCGGCGCTGCCCGACGAGTGTCCAGGCTTTCTGCCGCAGTTCGCGGTCTTCTTTTTCGAGGTAAAGCGCCATCTGCTGGAGGGTGCGGGCCTTGCCCTCGAAGTCGACGGTCATGGCGCCATTGAGTTTCTGGTAGGCCTGGCTGAGTTTGGTGAGTTCGACCTGAAGGGGGATATTTTCCTTGCGGTACATCTCGACCTCGCGGCGAGTGTCGCGGTCGTAAACGAAGTATTTGCCGCGGGCAAGCGTGGCGCTTTCGGGATGCGCGACGTACATGCGGTCGATCTTGTTCCAGTGCGGCTTGCATTTGGGGATGATGTTCTGCACGAAGTGCATGAAGTCCGCCTCGGCCTTTTTGTCGTCAGTCTGGCAGGTCATGGCGATGTGGCGCAGGGAACTCTCCTGCATGATGCATGCGCCGAGTTCGCTCATCTTGAGCAGCCA
>JAUWEX010000400.1 GCA_030607235.1 Planctomycetota bacterium
CGTCGAGTTGCTCCTTTTTGAAATTCCGCGCGACGGCGATTTCCATGTCGCCGTCTTTTTCCAGCACCACCAGCCCGCGCTCGGCGCTGGTTACCCCGATCGCGCCGTCGATGATGACTTCGAGCAGTTTCCGCAAATCCAGTTCGCGGTTCATCTGCAGCGACACCTCCAGAAGCCTGCGCAGGTTGTCGCGCTCCTTTTCAATATCGGCCATGTTCAACAGCGCCGTCTGTTCGCTGTCCCACGCGAGGTTCTCGTCGCGCTCCTCAAAACGTATGGTGGTCAGGCCGATGGTAATGCGGTCGCCGGTGCGAATCTGGGTTTCATTAACGGGCTTGCCGTTGAGGTGAGTGCCGTTGTGGCTGTCCTGGTCGCGCAGTATCCAGTTGGCGTTGGCGTCACGAGTGATAGTGCAGTGATGCCGCGAGAGTTTGGAGTCGGTCAGTTCCACGAGGTTGTCGGCCGCGCGGCCGATGGTGATGTGGCGGTCCTTCATAACGTACTGCCTCTCGCCGAGTTTGTCGTTTATCGTCAGTACGATCACCGCCTGTCCTCCTGCTTATTCCGTAACGACCTGTAAGTTCGCGTACTCCAGCGCCAGCGTGCGCTCGCCGTACTGCGAGAAGAATATCCGCGCGCGGGTCTGGCTGCCCGAACGAAACATTTTGAGCACCTTGCCCGTGCCGAAGTTCTCGTGCCGCACATAATCACCGACCTTGAAGCCGTACTCTTCGGCACATTCTTCGGCCCTGATAGGCCTGTTGAGGCCCGGCTCGAAACCACGCGAGACTATCGGCGCGCCGGGCCGCAGCGTGCTCGATACCGTAAACGGCAGCGGCTCCTCCACGGCCTCCGGCGGGATTTCCGCCAGAAAACGCGACGGCTCGGAGTCGGCGTAGCGCCCCTGGCGGATGCGCCTCAACGCCATCGTCAGCACCAGCCGCCGCATCGCCCGCGTCATGCCCACGAAAAACAGCCGCCGCTCCTCCTCGACGCCGTTGGGATCGTCCGCGCTGAAAATATGCGGCAGAACGCCTTCCTCCAGGCCCGAGATGATTACCGCCGGAAACTCCAGCCCCTTGGCCGAGTGCAGCGTCATCAACGTTACGCGATCCGCGCCACGCTCTATATTATCGGTATCGGAAACCAGCGCCACCATCTCAAGAAATCCCTGCAAATTTCCTTCGTCTCCGGCCGTGTCGTATTCAAGCGCCGCCGCGGTGAGTTCGTCTAGGTTCTCCAGGCGGTCGTCGGTCTTCGGATCGCCGGTCTGCCTGATTTTTCCGGCGAAATCGACCTTGGCCAGGACCGCCTCGACGATGTCCTTGACCGAATCCTGCGGCATGGTGCGCAGATCGTTGAGAATCTCCGCCAGCCCGTCGAGGGCCTTGCACTGGTTGGCCGAGAGCGCACCCTCGTAGCGGCGGCCCATCACCACCTCGGCCATCGAACACGCCTCCGCCCGAGCGATCTCTTCGAGCCGCGCGACGGCCACCGGGCCGATGCCTTTGGTCACCAGCCCCAGCGCACGCAGAAAACTCACGTCGTCGCCGACGTTCAGAATCAGCCGCAAAAACGCAAGGACGTCCTTGATCTCCTTGCGGCGGAAAAATTCCACCGCGCCGACGATCGCGTACGGGATGCCGCGCTCGATAAAGACCTGCTCGATGGGCCGCGACTGCGCGTTGGTGCGATACAAAATGCCGATGTCCGAATAATTCATCC
>JAUWEX010000205.1 GCA_030607235.1 Planctomycetota bacterium
GGTCGTGGCGCGTTACCGGCTGCTGGGCTACGAAAACCGCGACGTAAGGGACGAGGACTTCCGCGACGACGAGGTCGACGGCGGCGAGATCGGCTCGGGACACTCGGTTACCGCGCTCTACGAGATCAAATTCGTCGACCGGCCCAAGTCCGGCCCCATCGCGACGTTGTACGTGCGTTACAAGGAGCCGGAAGAGGACGTGGCCAACGAGGTCGCGCGCTCGATAACGATCAACGATTTCGCAAAATCGTTCAATGCCGCTTCGCCGCAATTCCGGCTGGCGGCGGGAGTGGCGGAATTCGCCGAGATCGCGCGCAAGAGTTACTGGGCGCAGGGCAGCCGCTTCGCCGACGTTATCAAAGTTCTCTCGGCAATCGACGGGCAGGACAAAGACACGATCGAATTGCTCGGACTCGTCAAAAAGGCCGCCGAGATGAATTCCGAGCCGGTGAAAATCACCAGGGGAAACGAAGAGACAGACGATTAAAACCAATCACATACGAATCCAAAGACCGGCACTCGCTATGAGCGCCGGTCTTTTTGTTGCGGAGTCACAGAAAGCGCGGAGAATTATTAAGAAATTTTAAATGTCCCCACATCTATTAAGATTGTTGGCAGTAATGAATTCGTAGTGCACAGTTACTTAGATTGCTCATTATACTTGGGTTGATTTCTTTTGATTACTCTAGATTCCTTTTCTTTCGCATCCTTAATGCTATTGAATTGTTCTATTTCTACAGTTTTACCTGGAATATTACCAATATGCTCTTGCAGGCGCTCATGCACCCGACCTCGTTTTGCCACCCCTGCATAATTAAGTTTACCTGACTCGGTTTTTATTCGATATACTACAGGCTTATCATCGGGGAGACTCTCAACGCTTTGTTTGTTGTAATTTGTTTTCTTTTTACTCATTGCCTTGTCCTCGCCTTCGCAAAATCAACCTAACAACAAAACACAAAATATATATAATAACACACAAAGATGGAATTACAAAGACATTTTTTGCGTAATTCCGATTTCGGCAACGGGTTATTTTGCGGCGCGCAGCCAGCGCACAAATCGGGCTATGCCTTCGGCGAGCGGGACTTTGGGCGCGTAGCCCAGCAGCCGCCTGGCGTTGGATATGTCGGCGAAGGTGCGGTCGACGTCGCCGGGCTGCATGGGCTGCCGGTCGACGGCGGCCTTTTTGCCGAGTGCGTCTTCTATCAGCGCGACAAGGCCTTTCAAATCTATCGGGTCGGAATTGCCCAGATTTATCACTTCAAAACCCATCCGGGTATCGAGCGCGGCAACCACGCCGTCAATAATATCGTCGATGTAGGTGTAGTCGCGGGAGGTCGAGCCGTCGCCGAACAGGGGCAGCGGTTTTCCGGCCTCGATGAGCGCGACGAATTTGCGTATCGCCATTTCGGGCCTCTGGCGCGGGCCGTAGGCGGTGAAGAAGCGCAGGCAGACGGTGTCGATGCCGTGAAGGTGATGCGTGGTATAGCAGGCCAACTCGCCGGCCTTCTTGGTCGCGGCGTAGGGTGAGATCGGGTGGTCTACGGGGTCGGCCTCGCTGAAGGGAACCTTTTTGTTGTTGCCGTAAACGGACGATGAGGAAGCGAAGACGAATTTTTTCACGCCCGCCTTTGCGCAGGCTTCGAGCAGATTCACCGTCCCGGCGACGTTTACGTCGTAGTAGAGTTCGGGCCGTTGCAGCGACGGGCGCACACCGGCCCGGGCCGCGAGGTGAACGACAGCGCTTATATCGTTGTCGGAGAATATCTTTGCAACGAGCGCCCTGTCGCGGATGTCGCCCTCGACAAGCGCGTAGCCGGGCGACTTCAGATGTCGGCTGACGTTGGAGCGCTTGATCGCGGGATCGTAGTAGTCGTTGAAGTTGTCGAGGCAGACGACGCTCTGGCCGCGAGCGAGCAGGCGGTCTACGAGGTGCGAGCCGATGAATCCGGCGCCGCCGGTAACGAGAATTGTTTTTGTATTAGTCATTTGTGCGATTTCCCAAGCGGATTTTGATGACTACAATTTGCAGAAGAAGCGAAACCTGAAGATGCTCCACGCAGCCGAAACGCCGTCGCGCCAGCCGATCTTCTTGCCTTCGCTGTAGTCGCGGCCGTGGTAGGAGATGGGCACTTCGTATATGCGCAGTTTCATCTTCGCGAATTTCGCGGTCATTTCGGGTTCGACGCCGAAGCGTTTGGAGCGGATGTCGAGGCGTTTGGCGATGTCGGCGCGCATAACCTTGTAGCATGTTTCCATATCGGTGAGGTTGAGGTTGCTGAGCATGTTGGAAAACAGCGTGAGGATTTTGTTGCCGAGGTAGTGCCAGAAAAACAGCACCCTGTGCGTGCCGCCGGCGAAGCGCGTGCCGTAGACGACGTCGGCCCTGCCGCTGACGATCGGCTTGATCAGTTGGGGGTATTCGACGGGGTCGTATTCGAGATCGGCGTCCTGGATGATGACGATGTCGCCCTGTACCTCGGCGAAGCCCCGGCGCAGGGCCGCGCCCTTGCCGATGTTGGCTTCCTGAAAAAAGACGCGCGCTTCGGGGATGTCGAGTTTTTCCAAAATATCGCGTGTGCCGTCGGTGGATCCGTCGTCGACGATTATGAGTTCCTTGGGCATATCGACGGCGCGGACTTTTTCGATAAGGTCCAGCACCGTGGCCGCTTCGTTGAAAACCGGAATTACAACGGATATTTTGGGGTTGTCCATACCTATCCTTTATCGCTTATTTTTTACGGCGGAACGCGTGCCGCCGGATACCAAGCCGCTGTAACCGGCTTTTTTCATACGCGCAAGCATGGTC
The DNA here is from genome assembly GCA_030607235.1 of Planctomycetota bacterium. Classification (GTDB taxonomy): domain Bacteria; phylum Planctomycetota; class B129-G9; order B129-G9; family B129-G9; genus JAUWEX01. The sequence goes on from JAUWEX010000205.1 coordinate 2,813, forward strand.
TGGCGCTTGAGCATGATTAGCGTGTTTTTTTTGCGATCCACGGCGTAACTCATCGCCATGATGGTCGCGCCGATAACCCAGAACACATAACTTATCGAGATCACCCGGAAGATGAATTCAAAATAAGTATGCGCCATCGCATGCAAAAGGCCGCACATCAACCCGACGGACAAGAGTCTGTAAGTCATGCTGATTTTCTGGCGATAGACCTTGCGCCATCCCACGCGGAAGAAGTTGAAAAACAAAACAAGCATTGCCGCAAGGCCGACGATTCCGGTCTCGGCCAGTTGCAGCAGGTAGAGGTTGTGCTCGATGGCGTTGGAGTCAAAATACCTCGAATCCGTCGCGGATTCAAGTGCAAAACCGTTTATGCCGTTTCCGATCCATATGCTCTTTTGCGCGATATCCCAGCCGATATCCGTCAGGCGTTCACGGCTTATCGTGGAAACGTCGGCTTCCCTGGCGGTCTGCAAAAACCGCGGCACCACGCGGCCCCAATAGCGGGTGACCAAAAAACCCGCCCCCGCCGCGAACAGCAGCCCGACAATTATCACACGCGACCAGTTTAATTGTTTGGAATTGAGCAGCAGAAAAAACAAAACGATCGAACATGTCAGCGCCATCGTGAAAATTCCGGCCCTTGAGCCGGTCTTGATAATCGTGCCAAAGGCCCCCATGAACCCCGCGATGAATACGTAGCCCAGCACGCCTTTCTTCCGGTATGTAAGCGCCAAAACCAGCAGTACAGGCACAAACATGCCCATGAACATCGACT
>JAUWEX010000387.1 GCA_030607235.1 Planctomycetota bacterium
CGTCGAAATTCTACGTCGCGATGGAAGACCCCCTAATGCGCAGGTTCGGCGGCGAGTGGGCCAAGACGTGGATGCAGCGCTTCGGCATGAAGGACGGCCAGGACATCACCTCGTCGATGGTCTCGCGCCAGATCGCCAAGGCCCAGAAGCGCGTGGAATCGTATAACTTCGCGGTTCGCAAGAGCCTGCTCGAATACGACGAAGTGATGGACCTGCAGCGCAAGTCCATCTACGCCACCCGCCAGCGTGTGCTGGAGGGCGAAGGCATGAAGGAGACAATCCTGGAGATGATCCGCGAGCGGATTTACTACGTGATCGACTTCGTCTACCTGCCCGAAAACGGCAACAAGGACGAGTGGGATTTCGATGGTCTGACCGAGTGGTTCCGCACGACCTTCCGCGGCGAAGTGTCCGCGACCGAACTGCGCGAGATGCCGGTCGAAAGGATCGACAAGTTTCTGATCGAAAAAATGGAGCGCGAGTACGAAACACGCGAAGTTACCGAGAGCGAAGAGCGAATGCGCAGGATCGAACGATTCATCCTGCTCGACTCGATCGACTCCAAGTGGAAAGACCACCTATACGCAATGGACTATCTGCGCGGCGCGATCTCATGGTCGGGCATGGCGCAGAAGGACCCCAAGGTCGTCTACAAGATCGAAGGCACCAAGATGTTCAGCGACATGATGGACTCTATCAAGGACGACGTTACTTCCAAGATTTTCAAGATGACGCTGGCCGATGGCGAAACGGCGCGCAACCATTACGCGGGCGGCGAGGCCCGGCACCAGGCCTTTAACCTCGAAGCCGACTCGGCCGTGCAGCGACAGATGGCCGCGGGAGTGGCCGCCAGCCAGTGGTCCGAAAAGGCCAAACCCATCGTCAAAAAAGAAGAAAAAATCGGACGCAACGATCCCTGCCCCTGCGGCAGCGGAAAAAAATACAAGAAATGCTGCGGCAGGAACACCTGACCGCATAACCGAAAAAGGACGGGCATTTGTCGATAGCGCTCAACATACTCTACGGAGCCGGCCTCGCGGCGGCCTCGCCGGTGATCGGCTTCAAGATGCTGACCGACGCGCGCTGGCGCAAGGGGTTTTCGCAGCGACTGGGCAACATCCCCCAGAGGAACTCCGACGCGCCCTGCCTGTGGGTCCACTGCGCCTCGGTCGGCGAGACCCTAGCGGCGCGGCCCTTCCTGGCGGAATTCGCCAAGACGCTGCCCGGCTGGGAGACGGCGGTCTCGACGACTACACCGGAAGGCAACCGACAGGCGCAAAAACATTTCGACTGCCCGGTCTTCTATTTCCCGATCGACTTTACCTTCACCGTGCGCCGCCACATCGCAAGGCTCCGCCCCACCGCCGCGGTCATGGTCGAGAAAGAAATCTGGCCGAATTTTCTCTCCGTCTGCCGCCGCGAAAACGTGCCGGTCTTCGTGATAAACGGCGTGGTCTCGGAAAATTTCACCCGCCGCATCCGCACCCTGAACAGGCTCGCAGGGCTGGGCACAAAATTATTAAGCCAAATCTCGATGTTCTGCGTTCAAAACGACACCTACGCCGAACGGTTGCTGGCACTGGGAGTGGCGCGCGAAAAAGTGCGCATTACCGGCAACATAAAGTTTGATGCAATGCGCGAGAGTCTCGAAGAAAAAATTCTCGCCGAACTGCGCGAAAAACTCCAGATCAGCCCCGGCGAAAAAGTCATCGTCGGCGGCAGCACCCACCCGGGCGAAGAGAAGGTATTGCTGGAAGCCTTCGGCAGGCTCCGCGCCAGGTACGACGACCTGCGGCTGATACTCGTGCCGCGCCACGTAACGCGCGTAAGGGAAATCCAGGCGCTGCTG
>JAUWEX010000194.1 GCA_030607235.1 Planctomycetota bacterium
AGCGATTGCGTTTTTTCGCCGTAAGGTAAAAAACAAGGAGCGAGTCTTGTAATGGGTGGAAAAAAGACTTGGCTGCGGGCACCGCCCGCCTCTGCGCTCTCTGCATCCCTGCGGTGGAATACAATATCTTAAAATGCTCTAGCAGCGGTCGAGTAGTTCGCGGATGCGCCGGCGGAGTTCCGCGCCGTGTTCGCTCTGCAAAATCGCGCCGTGCGCAGGGCCTTCGATTTCCCAATAAACATGGCCTTCGCCCAGGTGGTCCGCCACGCGCCGGGTTTGCGCGACAGGTACGGTCGCATCCGAGGAGGTCCCCACCAAGAGCATCGGCACGCCTTCGAGCCGCGGCAACGCCCGCAGGAGATCGACTATCTTGTATTCGATATTGCGATGGACATCCGTGCCCCACAGCAGGAGTTTGACGAGGAATCTCGGCACACGGAACATCTTGCGCGCGTTGTGCATCACGATATTTTCCATCGAATCGAACGGACTCTCGGCAATCACGCCGTCAACCGACCCGCCGTAGGCCGCCGCCAGCACCGCCGCAACCGCCCCCATCGAAAAGCCGTACAAGACTATCCGGCGCGATTTTTTTTCGCACCGCAGCCAATCGGCGATGGCCGCGATGTCGAACATCTCGAGATAGCCCAGCGACGAAAACGCGCCGCCGCTGTCGCCGTGGCCGCGAAAGTCAAACAGGCACACATCGCAGCCGTCATCGTGAAGCGCTATCGCCTGCGGGTACATCTGTTCGATTTTTCCGCCCAGTCCGTGGGCGATCAGGACGCACATCCCGTCCTTGCCGGTTTCGGCGGGGAAGAAAGTTACCTGAAGTTTGTGGCCGAAGCGCGGCTCGGTGATTTCGGTTCGCTCGAATTCGCCTTCGTGAAGCGCCAGGAACTCCGCGTCGTTTTCGCTGAAGTCGATCGCCTCGGGCACAAGCGTTATTCGGCGGGCGAACAGCATAGGTATGAAAAGCACCACGGCCAGCAGGTAATAACCGAGGCGCCGGAAGACGCGATGCATTAAATTTCGTTGGATAATTAGACTATTCATGGACAAACCTGATTTTGGGAAGGGAGAGGCTACCACGAAAGGCGTCGCAGGGCAAATTATAATCCGCTAATCCCGCGTAAAGGTTCGGGTGTGCGACCGCTCGCTTTCCGAAGAGTTTGCGATTATCCTGAGTTTTTTGATCTCGAACCGCTTGTATGCGAATTCGGCCCAGTCCTCCATCTGCTGGTCGAGCGCGGCATTGTCGTTGCCGAAGGCGGCTTCGTTGGCCTTGTAGGAAACAACGATTTCGCCGGTCTGTTCGTTTTGCTCCACGGCGACGTCTTCGACTCCGTACTTCTGGGTCAATTCTTTTTTGAGTTGGAGTTGCAGATTCTGGCCGAGGTAGGTTTTGCACAGCACGGCAAGCATCACGATACCTATTGCGCCGATGACGAGAATCACCCACGGGGATTTGTTCATATCCTAACCTCACTATTACAGTAATCGCGCAATAGAGATATCGAAAGTTTTCGTTCGGAGATTTAGGAGGATTTTGGGGAAAGTTTCGCTTCGTTTTCCGCCAGCCATTTCTTCCACTGCGAAACCCTTTTGTCCAGGGCGTCGGTGTAATCGGGCGGCAGCAGGAGGTCCGTTCCGGCGTTGTGGTTGAGCAGGGAATCGAGCGCATCGCACACTGCGATTCGGGCTGCGGCGTCTTCGCCGTCGAGAAGGTGCGCCAGCAGGAGCGCGTCGCTTTCTTCGCCCACGCGCCCCAGCGCAATGACCGCGCTATGCCTGACGGCAGGCTCGCCGTCGGCCAGCATTTCGCGCAATACGCTCCGCGCCTTGTCTTCGCGATAACAGCCCATCAGCCGGGCAATCCGGATGCGCTCGCCGGGTTCGGCTTGCGGCAAAACGCTCAGCGCCGCTTCGAGAAAGCGACTGTTGGGATCGGAAGAGTCGATAGCGTAATCCCTTTTAAGCGCTACAAAGGCTTTCAGCACGTAGTATCGAACGGCGGGTTCTTCTTTGAGCCAGCGAAGCAATTCCGTTACCGCGTTCTCGCGAAAACTCATCAGCGAGAAATAAGCGTTGTTGACATTCTCGGATTGAGCGAGATCGGCCTGCAAATCGTCTTTGAGCCTGGATGGGACCGACAGGTCGAAATATGCATCGGATGATTTCGTATCCAATGGCGCGTTTTTGAGTATCGCAAGGATTTTGCCAAAAATTTCGCGGCGTTGCTCCGGGTTCATCTTTTGGGCCGCGGTTACGGGCACCAGTTGAAACGGTTCCTTTTGCTTTTCCTTTTTCTTTTTTGCTTCGGCGGCAGCCTTGGCCCGGCGACGCTCTGCGGCAATCTTTTCGTATTCTTTCTTCTTTTTCTCCGTTTCGGTCAGAAAGCGCTTGCTGTCGTCGCGCTCCTTCATTTCTTTGGCGTAGTCATTGTAAAACACCACCGCCACGACGACCAACACTATCGCCACCGGCAGGAGTATCGCGATAATTATTCTGTTACGCTGTTCAATCATTGTAATCCGTAGTTAATTTTTGGAATATCGCTTCCGGTAAGGTGTACCCACTTGTTTTCCTTTGCGCTCCACCACATTATCACCAGGTAAACGCGCTTTGCGCCGTGTTCTTTTTTGAGGGTGGCTTCGCGGATCATTATCCCCTGAAAGGGGTACTCCTCCGAATCGACGCGGATGATGTGCACGGGTTTTTGAAACAAAACGAAGTCTTCGCGCTCGGATATGAACACGCCGGAGTCGTCCTGTTCGTAGCCGCTTTGTTCAAAATACCCGCAAATCGCCAGTGTCAGCGATTCGGCCGCAGGCGGGGCCAATTGCGCAATTCCGGAACTCTTGCACGACACCGCCGCCAGCGCCAGCACACACAGCGCTAAGACCAGGACCGGCGTCGAGACACGGTTATTCTTTGAACTCATCTATCGACCTCCCGTTTTTTTTCAGATAATCCTTGATAGCGGCGTGCAGGGCGTCCGCGGCGAGATTGCTGCAGTGCAGTTTTTGCGGCGGCAGGCCGTGAAGTTCCTCGGCGACCATGTCGCGCGTGATCTTGAGGGCATGGGCTACGCTGCGGCCCTTGGCCATCTCGGTGGTAACGCTGCTGGTGGCGATCGCCGCGCCGCAGCCCAGCGTCTGGAATTTTACGTCGGCGATAATATCGTTTTCATCGACGAGGATCGTTATTTTCATTATATCCCCGCAGACGGGATTGCCAACCTCGCCCTTTCCGTCGGGATTTTCGATCTCGCCTACGTTCCGGGGATTGGAAAAATGATCCATGACTTCCTTGCTGTACAAATCCCGTTCCTCATTAAAAATATAACAAAGGGTTCGGGGGTTATTTTAACGGAGACATGTCCCGAAGTCTATCTACAATTCCGGGAAAAACGTCGAGAACGTAGTCAATTTGTTCTTCGGTGGTGTGCCGGCCCAGCGTCAGGCGTATGGATCCGTGGGCGACTTCGGGGGCCAGGCCTATCGCGAGCAGCACGTGCGACGGGTCCAGCGAGCCGGTGGTGCAGGCCGAGCCGCTGGAGCAGCACACCCGCTGGAGATTGAGGTAAAGCAGCATCGCTTCTCCCTCGACCTTGCTCACGCAAAAACTGACGTTGTTGGGAAGTCGCTTTTCGGGGTGGCCGTTGAGTCGGACATCGGAGATGCGCTCCTGTATGCCGCGGATGAGTTTGTCGCGCAGGACCAGCATCGTCTCGTTGGCCCGGGGCATCTCGGCGACAGCGATTTCTACG
>JAUWEX010000232.1 GCA_030607235.1 Planctomycetota bacterium
AGCGACCGCAGCAGATTCGCATAATAATGGACGCGGTGGGTGCGGAGGAATTTTTCGCCGCGCGGTATCGCGTCGGTCAGCAGCGGCCCGCGCATCTCGGTGCGGTAGCCGATGCGCCGCGGAATCCGCGCCAGAAACGGCGGCAGCGCGCTGCGAAACGAGCGTGGAAAGACGATCGCGAGGTCGTAGCCTCCGGCGGTGAGGCGCTTTTTCATAGCGAAGATATTGCGCAGTCCGCGGTCGGATTTGAAGGGCAATATCTCGTCGACGGCGTCGCTGTTGGCGAACACGTCCGCGAACGCGGCACGCGCCGTTACGGCGATGTGGGCGCGGGGGAACCTGGTGCGCAGCGCGCGAACGCACGGCGTTATCATCACCACGTCGCCCAGCCAGTTGGGCGCGCGCACGAGAATCCGGTTGTAATCGTCGCGGGTCATTTCGGTTGTTTTCCGAAAACGGAGATCACGCGCCACCACGCGCGGTGGACCCTGCGGCGCGCGGCCAGCGAACGCACGCCCGCCTTGAGGCGCGAAAAAAGTCCGCCGTCGCCGGCGGCATAGTATTTGAGCAGGCGCAGCCGGTCGGCGGAGGAAATCAGCCCGCCTAATGCGGGCAGGCGGTTGAGTTTTTCGGCCGAGCGATCCAGGCGCATCAGGTTGTTGAGGCGGCGGCCTTCCGAGAGACTGCGGTAACACGCGCCGCGGTCAAAGTCGATCACGTAGGCGATGGGAGCGGTCTGCCACTTCCTGACGAGTATGTTTTTGAGATGCAGGTCGCTGTGGAAGACGCCGATGTCGTGCATCTTGCGTATTTCGCCGGCGACGGCTCGGAGCAGTTCGTTTTTTTGGGCGCGGCTCATCCGCTGCCAGTCCTCCATCGCCAGTTTTTTGAGGTCGATCGAATCGGGGACTTCTTCGGTAACGAGTGTCGCGCTCCAGAAAACTCCGTCGACGCGGCGCAGGATGAGGCCGGCGATGCGCGCGGTGTTGACGCCGCCGTCCGCGGCGATCTCGGCGAGTACGATCTCGGCCAGAAAGCGCGACCTGCCGACGAAGCGCTGGCGCATGACGCCGCGCAGCATCCCGCCGCGCCAGTACTGCTTGACGAGCAGGGCCGAGGCGAGGCCGGGCTGCGTAACGCGATAGGTCTCGGCCCGGCCGGTAATGCCGGGCGCCAGGCGCATGTCGGCGCGGCCCGCCGCTATGTCGTTGACTACCCGCTCCATGCCCGCGCGCGCGATGACGAAGGCGAAGCCGTCGCGGCTGACGCGGAATCCCCGGGGCAGTCCGATTTTGTCCATCATTTCGCAGTCCCGTTTCATTATAGTTGCGTGATGATACCATGCGTCAAAGCGGCAGGCAAGCACATAGCAGGCAGGGCCTGCTGCCAATTACGGAGAAAGTACCTATTACAATACCCGCTCGCTGTCTGTCGCCACTCGGCGACAGAAGCGCTTCGCTGCCACCCACTAGCGAAACTTGTAATCTTGCTGTGTTGTTGGCGATTTACTGTGCGGGCGGACGGTGCCCGCTCACAAACGGGGAGTAAGCACATTCTCCGATACTCGATATGAAGGGCTTGCTTGTTTTGTAGTTGAGGTGTTTAGTGATAATTGCAACGGGGCGGAACCCTGCTTTTCGCCATTGGGCGAAAAGGGCGCTCGCTTCCACCTACTGGCAAATCTTGCAATCTTGCTGTGTTGTTGGCGATTTACTGTGCGGGCGGGCGGTGCCCGCTCACAAACGTGAAGTAAGCACATTCTCCTCGCTCGCCTGCGGAGGCTCTCCGCCTGCCGTTGAAAATAGCCGATAATAGAAAAGGCGACCCTGAAAAGGGTCGCCTTTTGAATTGGCGAATCCGTTAAGATTCTTAGTAGAGCTTCTTGCGAAGAACGGCCGCGAGTCCGAGGACGCCGGTGCCGATCAGGACGATCGTGCCGGGTTCGGGGACCAGGTCGGTGGCCATCTGATAAATGGCGCCGCCGGTTCCGGTCGCGTCGGTTATGAACGCGCCGGGGTCAATTCCACCCGTGGTGGGACGGCTGCCGTGATAGGAAACCGCGTCAACGGGCAGGTAGTAGATGTCGAAGCCGTTGAGGTTAATTGCCACGTTGTTTTCAATGCGAAGGCCGTAGCAATAAATATCGGACTCGAGCTGATACCACATCGAATTGCCGGTCTCACCCTTGAATATCAGGTCGCCGATCGCGAAGTTGTCGATGAGGCCTGCCTTGTCGTTACCGATATTTACTACGCCGCCCATGTCGATGGATATTAGTTCCCAAACCTCGCCTACGTCATCCCAACCAAAGCCGCCATCAGCCATGATAAGCGTGGTGTGCGCAATGTTGAAATTTACGTTATCGGTCGAGGAGTTGATGAACTCACCGAAGACCGCGATCGTCGCATGCGAGGCGTGATGCGCGCATGCATCGTAGAGGTAGCTGGCTGTACTGTTGATATAGAAGTTGGTGGCCTCAACATAACCGGCTTTCAACTTCATGATGCCAGCGTTCGTACCACTGACGTCGCCGACATGGATGTCGCCTGTGACGTTCAGATCGCCGCCTTCCATCAGGTAGACACCATAGCCGCTCTTCGGACCGAACGGGTCGGAATCATACTCGCTGATAAGGAGATCGCGTTCAACGTTGACCTCGCCGCCGGTCTGTAGGAAGATAGCATCGCCAAACCCGACTTGCTCTCCAACAACGATATCATAGGTAACGTTGACCGTGCCATCGCTGATCTTGAACTCGCCATGGGAACCAACTGACTTACCAACTGTGATTGTCCCGACGTCGAAAGTACCGCCGGTCATAGTGAAGTAACCTTTGCCGGCAGGAGTAGTAGTAATCTTTTTTCCGATTTGAATTTCCCCGATAACATCCAGGGTTCCGCCGCTCAGGTTGTAGTAACCGGTACCGCTTCCGCAGACACCGACGTAACCATCGCCCAGCATCATATACTGCATTTCCACATCGTAAGCGCTCTGGTTAACGATACCGTCCCATAACCTGAGCTGGTAGACATCGGTCTTCAGAAGGTTCGTATCGATGGTCACTGTGCCGTCGTTATCGACGTAGACCATGGGGCTGCCGGTGGGGGGGCCTGTGGGGTCCCAGTTCGAGCCGAGAGACCAGTTACCGGAAGCAACGTCCCAGTAGTAATCTACGGCCATTGCGGCTACCGAAGTAACCGCCATAAGGGCTAGGACTAA